>CAIZWU010000051.1 GCA_903936775.1 uncultured bacterium
GCCACGGCTTGGCGACGTTCATCTTCGCTCTGGGCGGTCTCGGCGAGCTTGGGACTCGCGCCGAGGGTGTTTTTTAATCGGGTCGGGGTGACGGAATTGCCCGTCACCCCTCCCACACCACCCGGCATGCGAGTGTGCCTCGCTATCGCTCGCCCTTCGGGCAGCCTATCGGCTGGCTTGTCCAGTGGGTCGAGCACGATGTTGGCCAACAAGGGCGAAAGCGGACCGCCTTGAGGCACGCCGAGCGGCGTGGACTCACGGCTGCCGTCGGGCAGCTCGACTCCCGCACGCAGATAGTGCCCAATCAACCGGAGCCGCTTTCCGCCTCTTCAGGCGACGGCAGCGGCGCGGGTGAGCGAAACGTTCGCTGGAGAAACCAGAATCCTTGCCGCCTGAGCCGCCCGGCAATCGGTATCGGAACGCTTGAGTCCAGCGGAATCTGGTGGTATTGAAATCTCATGAGTGTGCTGGAACAAGCGTTGGGGTTACCCCGACTTGAGACTGCTATCAGCGACGTGATGACACCACTCCATACCCTCGCACGAAGGCTCGCCTTGGCCGGCCTGCTCTTCGTACCCACGGCTCTTTCTGCAGCGGAGACAGAAACCTCCACCGAGTCCCATGCCCCAGCCACCACCCGCGCCCACACGCCACGCCCCATCGCGCCGGCCGAACCCACAGGCACCGGACTTCTGCTCGAACCGCCACTGGACCTCTCCGCGTTTACCCGGGAGCAGTTCATCGAGAAGAGCTCGACTATTGGTGCCCACCGCATCCACCGGCCCTGGACCTCCCCTGTGATCGCACTGCCGCCGCATCCGCGGACCGGAGCCAAGGGCCTGACCGAGCGCGAAGTCATGGACTACATGGTCGAGGCTAGGCGCCTGTTCGATGAAGGGAAGGCCGTTCCGGTATCGGATATCGGCCTGATCAGCACCCAGGAAGACGTGGTCCGCCAGCCGATGTTCAACCACATTTCAGGCTTCTCCAACGATGCCGTCCGGGTGTATCTGCTCGTCCAGAATACGGCCTCCGACAGCGGCTGGTCCTACTTCTCCATCGTTCAGGACCTCACCCTGACTCCGGCCCTCGACTACTTCGCCGAGCTCAAGGCGACCGGCCCGAAATTCGAAGGAACCAGCTGCTACAAGTGTCATTCCTCGGGTCCGCTCGGCATCCATCCCGTGCGCGAAGATCTGGTGCTGGATGCAGAACTCGCGGCCGGCCTCAATCAGTTCATAGCCGAGCAACCGCGTTCCCGGTTCCACTTCCCCCCAGACAGTCCAAAACCCGAACCCGGCAAACCCCTCACCCTGAAATTCTGCTCCCGCTGTCATTCCGAGGACGGCGATCGCGACACCCTCTATCAGGTCCACAGCCATCCCATCCGTGTGCTGGTGGACTTCGGCTACATGCCGCCCAACCGCCGCCTGAAGCCGGAAGAGATCGCAGAGTTAAAGGAATGGCTGGAGCAAAAGCCTTAGCATGGTCCCGCCCCCCCGATCGTCACAACGACGGTTACTCCTTCGCCGCTCGCCACCCATCCCTCCTCGGCCACTCCTCCGTCGAATCCACCATGATTTACCTTCACATCCTTGACCGACCAGGCGCCGGCGCACCCAGTCCATTGGACATGTAATAACCATATTTTTCACACCCAAGAATTCTGACTGGAACTCCTCTAGGACGCGCTTACCATTGCACTATGATATATGAACCCCAACCACCTCCCTTCGGGTCGGATTTTACCTGCAAAAACCACAAGCGGTAATTGTCGGACAATTACCGCTTGCGGTTCAACTACGCTGTTCGCCTGAGAAATGAGCCCGCTCTTCGTCCCAATCATTCTGGCGATTTTCGCGGGTGTCATCGTCCTTGTGATCGGTCTGATCGCGAGGAAGAAGAAGCTCATACTCATTGGGGCACCTGCAGCGGCTCTTCTTCTCGCGTGGTATGTGGTAGCCAGCATTCCACCAAATCCAGAACAGGAATTTGATCGGATATTTGGAACCACGAACCGGGACTCCGTGACGGACATCGACACGATCAAGCCCACAATGATGGATGGGCACTTTATCTGGTTCAAGATTCCGCAAGACGAATTTGACAGCCGGATAAGACCTCAGTTGGTGGAGATGGAGTTTACGAACTTTCATCTGCTGCGAGGGCAGGATCTTCCATCAGGATGGCCGACGGCGGTTGCTGAAGCCTCCTCCGCCCTTCACAAGGAGATCGACCACAACGATATTCTCGTTTACTACGACGTTGCTTCCGAGTCCGCCTATGCATCAGTGCTCTACGACCAGTGGTGAAAAACAAGGGCGAATCGGGTCGGGGTGACGGGATTGCGCCCGTCACCCCTCCCACACCACCCGGCATGCGGGTCCGCACCGGGCGGTTCCAATCAGACGTGAGGTGACATCCTGGTTTATCCATTGGATGCTCCAGCGGGCTTTGGTTTGTCGCCGTAGTGCAGTCGGATCCAGATTTCTCTCAGTTCGGGCACTCCCTGTTCCTTCAGGTCGCGGTTATTGAGGGCGAAGCGCACGAGGCTGTTTTGACCCATGCGCCAATACCCTTTGCGGCTGCGGCTGGCGCGGTGCACCTCCTTGGGGGTTGATACCGAGTTTGATGAGTTTACGCC
>CAIZWU010000052.1 GCA_903936775.1 uncultured bacterium
CCACTGACTACTGACTACTGACTTCTGACTTCTGACTTCCGACTTCCGCCCTCCTTCCACATGTCTCTCCACCGCACCGGCATCCTCTGCGTCGTCTCCGGCCCCTCCGGGTCCGGGAAAACCACCGTCTGCCGCGGCGCGGCCGAAGCCACGCCGCTTTATTATACCGTGTCCTGCACCACCCGCGCCCAGCGCCCCGGCGAGGTGCACGGCCGTGACTACTTTTTCCTCACGGAGGAGGAATTCAAAAAGCGCATCACCGCCGGGGATTTCCTCGAGCACGCCCAGGTGCATGGCCGCCGCTACGGCACGCTGAAGAGCGAAGTCCTGCCCCGCCTCGCCGCCGGGGAAGACGTGGTGATGGACCTCGACCCCCAGGGAGCCGCCCAGCTGCGCGCCTGTGAGGACCTGGCGATCCGTCACAGTCTGGTGGACGTCTTCATTCTCCCCGCCAGCATCGACGAACTCCGCGCCCGCCTCACCAACCGCCGGTCCGAGTCCGAAGCCGAACTCCAGCTCCGGCTCCTCAACGCCATCGACGAAATGCAGCACTGGACCATCTACGCCTACACCGTGATCAGCCGCAGCAAGCAAGAGGACCTCGCCGATTTTCTCGCCATCCTCACCGCAGAGCGCCACCGCAGCTCCCGCCTCCGCTTCCCGGCCTCCTGACCTCCTGACTGATTGCCATGAAACCGCGCGTCCTCCTCGGCATCACCGGCTCCATCGCCGCCTACAAGGCCGCCGATCTGGCCAGCCAACTCACCAAACTCGGTTGCGACGTCACCGCCGTCATGACCACCGATGCCCAGGAATTCATCACTCCGCTGACGATCCAGGTATTGACGAAAAACCCTGTCGTGACCGGGCTCTACGATGAAAAACAGTCCTGGCGGCCCGGCCACATCCACCTCGCGGACAACGCTGATCTCGTTCTCATCGCCCCGGCCACCGCCAATATCCTGGCCAAGTTGGCGGCCGGAATCTCCGACGATGCCTTGAGCGCCATCTGTCTAGCCACCCGCGCCCCGATCCTCCACGCCCCGGCCATGAACGGCAAAATGTGGTCGCATCCCGCCACCGTGCGCAACGTCGCCACCCTGACGGAATGGGGCCACCAGTTCATCGGTCCGGAAGCCGGCCTCCTCGCCTGCGGTTACGAAGGCCTCGGCCGGCTCTGGCCCGTGGAAGGGATCGTGGGACGGGTGATGGAATTACTGAAGAGCAACGCATAGATAGAGCTGCAGGCTCCCTGGAGCGCGCGCGGCCTCCTCCATCCTCACAAATACCGGCGCGGCGGATCATCATGCACGATGACGCTGAGTTCCACGTGCTGCCGGATCGGGGAATAGCTGATCTTCTGCATCAGGACCTCCTCCACCTGAAAGATCCCGGAGTAGTCGTCCATTTTCACCGCGATATGGACGGGACGTTCCTCGCCTTTGGTGATGAGGACTTCCTTGATGGCATCGGCCGAGTGGCGATGCATGTCACCGAGGGTGGGTTTTTGGGCGAGCATTTTGGCGATGCAGGCCCGGCCTTTGGTCATGTCGGTGCCATCCGCCACCAGCAGCACCCCGGCTTCGACTGAGTGGATCTTGTCGTGGCCCATGTGCCCCACGATGGCTTCCCGGACCATGCAGGCGATTGCGAGCTGTTTTTCTTCATCGTCAGGATAGAGTTCGGCAAGATACCTCTCCACAGTGGGCATACACATGTGGACACTGTGCCACTCGTGTTTATCCCGCGTCACGCCCATGCCGACATCGTGCAGCATGGCAGCGAGCACGACAGCGACCTTGGAATCCTCGTAGGTGCCCAGTTTCTCGAATTCCATGGAGGAGCGCACCCCGCCTTCCTTGAGCAGATTCATGATACGCAGGGCGTGCAGAGTGACGATGCGCATGTGGACTGGACCGTGATCGTTATAACCCAGGCGGACGATGGAGACATGATTGGCCTGATTTTGCCACAACTTGACCTTGGGATCCTGACACAATCGCTCCAGCACAGCCCGGGGTTTCCCCTCGACCATAGCGATCAGTACGCGGTCGAGTTCATCTTTTTTCAGGGTGCCAACTTTCATAAGGGAGGGGAAGAAAAGGGGAAGTTAATGCTGATGCAGGGGACGGGCCACCGCTGGCACAGATGGGAAAATTGGTTGAGCCCGGGGGCTGAGCGACTACGGGACAATCTTCCTTTACCCAGTGATCGGTTTTTCATCTGCCTTCGGCTGTCCCCACGGCGCTCCGGCCGGCTGCCGGCCTACACCTGCATGACTTCCGCTTCCTTCTTTGTCGTCGCGGCTTCCAGTTCCTTGATGTATTTGTCGGTGTAGTCCTGGATGGTTTTCTCCGCGCCTTTCAAATCATCCTCAGTGATCGCACTCGCCTTTTCGGCTTTGCGCACCGCTTCCACCGCATCACGGCGCAGACCACGGAGACGGATTTTACCATCTTCGCTTTTCTCCTTGAGGATCTTCACCATTTCCTTGCGGCGCTCCTGGGTAAGTTCCGGCACGGGGAGACGCAGGATTTTGCCGTAGGTCACGGGATTGAAGCCCAGGCGGCTTTCGCGGATCCCGCGCTCAATGTCCTTCATGTTGGCGAAGTCGAATGGCTCGACCACGATCATGCGCGGCTCCGGTGTCGTGATGTTGGCGAGCTGGCGCAACTTCATGTTCATCCCGTAGGCGTTGACATGGATTTCGACGCCTTCCACCATGCTGGGGTTGGCTTTGCCGGTGCGGATGCTGGTGTAGTCGCTGATGGTGAAGTCGAGCGATTTCTGCATGGCTTCCTCCAGTTCAAGCATGGTGAATTCGATGTCCATAATCAGTAGGGTCGGTAAGAGCTGAGAGTAATAGTAGGTCCGCCGCCGCCGCAGGTCAGGCCTGCATGGCCAGTTCTGCCGGCAGGGTCGGGCCGTTATTCACCAGCGTGCCGATGGGGTCGCCGGCGAGGGCTTTGCGGATGTTGTCGGGCTGGTGCATGTCGAAAACGATGATCGGCTTGTTGTTGTCCATGCACAAGCTGAAGGCAGTGGAATCCATCACCTTCAACTGCCGCGAGAGGGCGTCCTGGTAGCTGACGTGGGTGAAGCGTTTGGCGTCAGGATTTTTCTTGGGGTCGCTGCAGTAGATGCCATCCACCTTGGTCGCCTTGAGGATCACGTCAGCATCGATCTCACTGGCCCGCAGCGCCGCAGTGGTATCCGTCGAAAAGTAGGGGTTGCCCGTCCCGGCGGCAAAAATGACCACCCGGCCCAGTTCCAGGTGGCGCACCGCGACCCGGCGGATGAACGGTTCGGCCACGTTTTTCAATTCCAGGGCACTGAGCACGCGGGTGGGCACTCCGATGCCTTCGAGCATGGACTGGATGGCCAAGGCATTCATGATGGTGGCCAGCATGCCCATATAGTCGGCGGTGGTGCGCTCCATCCCTTTGTTGGCGGCAGCGAGGCCGCGCCAGAAGTTGCCGCCTCCCACCACAATCCCGATTTCCAGTCCGGTTTGGTAGGCCGCTTTGATCTGGTGGGCGATGTCCTCCACGATCGGCGGGGAGATATTGTCCAGGCTACCGTCGGCACGAAGGGCTTCTCCACTGAGTTTCAGGACGACGCGCTTATAAGTTCGGCGGGGAGCACTGGAGGCCAAGGGTTCGGACATACTTTCCAAACGCGAAGAAAAGCCCTTAATGCAAGCGGGTGCAAAGAGAAAGTTACAGCCAAACTTTCGGAAAAATCCTGCAGTGTGCGGAAATGACAAAAAACACTTGAAGTATGGGTTATAAGCCATACGATATGGCAAAGGAGCCATACCATTGTGAAAATGACCATGAACATCGACGAAGACGTCCTGAACGAAGTGATGGAAATCACCGGGGCGAAAACCAAAACTGCCGCCGTGGAAATGGCGCTGACGGAAATGGCCCGCCGCCGTAAACTCGGCAAAGCGCTGCGTGAATTGGCGGAAATCCCCGGCGAAGAACTCGCCGCCGGTTATGATTTTACCGCCTACGATGCGCGGGAGAAAGTCATCTACCCTTTCCCGGACGGGGAATCCCTGCGCGTGGCGGAAGATCCCTTGCCCTGAGCCGCCTGCCCCTTCCCTGTCAAATCTCCATCCATCCCAACCATGGTCACCGGCGTCCTGATCGATAGCAATTTCTACATCAATCACCTCAAGTTTGGGCGGAATCCCTTCCGGGAACTCGCCGCCGCGGGAGAAGATTGGGAGTTTTTCACCTGTGGCATGGTCATGATGGAAGTGCTGCGCGGCGTGCGCGATCCCCGGCAGTTTGCGAAAATCGAAGCGTCGTTCTTGCTGATGAATTCCATCCCGACCTCCAATCCCGTCTGGACGAAAGCCCGCCAGCTCGCCTGGCAACTCGACCGCACCGGCATCATCATCCCCGCGCAGGATCACCTCATCGCGGCCTGTGCCCTGAAAGCGGATATCGCAGTGCTCACGGCGGATGGGCATTTCCAACACTTTGCCGGACTGCAGGTTATCCACACCCTCGGGTCCTGACGCTTGGGCCGGTTCCGGAGAAAAGAGATCCTGCGATTCCGCCTTTCCCGTTGGAATGCCGCATTGAATCCAGCCGCTCCGCCGCCACGTTGATTTTTCCCCGAAACCTCAAAATGGCGACCTCCCACGGCATCATCCGCATCACCGGCGCACGGCAGCATAACCTGAAAAATATCACGGTCGAACTGCCGAAGCAAAGCCTCACCGTGATCACCGGCGTCAGTGGCTCGGGGAAGTCGTCCCTCGCCTTCGACACCCTCTATGCCGAGGGGCAGCGGCGTTATGTGGAAAGCCTCAGCACCTCCGCCCAGGCTTATCTGGAGCGTCTGGAAAAACCAGAGGTGGATCAAATCGAGGGCCTTTCCCCGGCCATAGCGATCGGGCAGCACACCGGATCGTCCAATCCCCGTTCCACCATCGCCACGGTCACGGAGATTTACGATTACCTCCGCGTGCTCTACGCCACCTGCGGGCAGCCCCACGATCCCAAAACCGGGGCCGTGATCCGGCGTTTCACCTCGCAGGAAATTGTGGAAACCCTGCTGGCCCTGCCGGAGGGCACCAAACTCATGGTGGCGGCGCCCCTGCCGGACACGGAGACCGCCCAGGGCAGCAAGCTGTGCGACCGGCTGGCCCGGCAGGGATTCGTCAGGATCCGGGTGAATGGCGTGGTGTGCGAACTGGAGGAAAAACCGGATCTGTCCGGCAAAAAGACCACGGTGGAACTGGTGGTGGACCGGCTGGTGGTGCGCCCGGAATCCCAGACCCGCCTCCTCGACAGCGTGCTGATCGCCCTGCGCTGGAGCGGCCCCGCCAGCACCGTGCTGATCCTCGTGGACAAAGGGGGCACCTGGCAGGAGCGGCGTTTCACCACCCTCTATGCCAATCCTGAAACCGGCTTCCGCATGCCGGCCCTCACTCCGAAGCATTTTTCCTTCAACAGCCACCTCGGGGCCTGCCCGGTGTGTGAAGGCCTCGGCAGCACCCTGAGTTTTGACCCCGATCTGGTGGTGCCCGATCCTGACAAGTCCCTCGACGACGGCGCCCTGCGCACCTGGTGGTCGAAAAACGCCAAGCTGAAAGCCGTGCAGGACCGGCAGATTGATGGGCTCGCGGAGCATTTTCAGATCGACCGCACAAAACCCTTCCGCAGCCTGCACCAGGAGTTCAAGGATGCCCTCTTCCATGGCTCCGGCAGCACCGCGGTGGCCAGCAAAACCAAGACCAAAACGGTCACCAAACCATTCGAGGGCCTCGCCGCCCAGGCGGAGCGGCTGCTGAAGGAGAGCGAGAGCGAATTCATGAAGCAGAACATCCGCCGCTACATGAATCCCTCCCGCTGCATTGCCTGCCAGGGACGGCGGCTCAAGCCCGAGATCCTCGGCGTCACCCTTACCGCTTCCGGGGCTTCCCGGAAGGAGCCGGCCACGGAAATCTCCATCGATCAATTTACGGCCCTCACCATTGCCGGAGCCTGCGCCGTGGTGCCCCGGCTGGTGGTGGAGGAAAAGCTCAAAGCCGCCTGCAGCGAAGTGTTAAGAGAACTGGGCGCCCGCCTCGGGTTTCTGGCCAATGTTGGCCTCGTCTACCTCACCCTCGACCGGGAATACGGCAGCCTCTCCGGAGGGGAAGCCCAGCGCATCCGGCTGGCCAGTCAGCTGGGATCCCGGCTCAGCGGCGTGCTTTATGTGCTGGATGAACCCAGCATCGGCCTGCACCAGCGCGACAATGACCGCCTGCTGGCCACCCTCAAGGAACTGCGGGACCTCGGCAATACCGTGGTGGTGGTGGAGCATGATGAAGACACCATGGCCGCGGCGGACTGGCTGATTGATATGGGCCCCGGGGCTGGCCCGCGCGGGGGCGAAGTGATCTCCTGCGGCACCCCCAAAGCGGTGATGAAAGACCCCGCTTCCCTGACCGGACGTTACCTCGCCGGCACCGCCCGCATCCCCCTGCCCTCCCGCCGCGTCATCCCGCCCCCCTTCAAACCCGGTCAGGACAATGGATGGCTTACCGTGCATGGCGCCGCGGAAAACAACCTCCGCGGCATGGATGTCAGCTTTCCCCTCGGCTGCCTCGTCTGCGTCACCGGCGTGAGCGGCAGCGGCAAGAGCACCCTCGTGGATGACATCCTGCGCCGCGAGCTGTTCCGCCGCCTCTATTATTCCAAGGAAGCCCCCGGCAAACACACCAGCATCAGCGGCCTCACCCAGATCGACAAAGCCGTGGTGATCGACCAAAGCGCCATCGGCCGCAGCCCGCGGTCCAATCCCGCAACCTACGTCGGCGCCTTCACCCTGATCCGCGATCTCTACAGCAAGCTCCCGTCCTCCAAGGTGCGAGGCTATACCACCGGCACCTTCAGCTTCAACACCGCCGGCGGCCGCTGTGAGATGTGTGAGGGCGATGGCCAGATCCGGATCGACATGCACTTCCTCAGCGATGCCTACGTCACCTGCGAAGCCTGCGAAGGAAAACGTTATAACCGCGAAGTATTGGAAGTCACCTTCAAGGGCCGCAATATCGCCGAGGTGCTGGAAATGACCCTCGACGAAGCCGCCGAATTCTTCCGCACCGTCCCCGGCCTCGGCGACAAGCTGCGCATGATGTGCCGGGTCGGCCTCGGTTACCTCCGCCTCGGCCAGGCCGCCAATACCCTGAGCGGCGGAGAAGCCCAGCGCATCAAGCTCTCCGGCGAACTCTCCAAACGCGCCACCGGCCGCGCCATCTACCTCCTCGATGAACCCACCACCGGCCTGCACTTCGCGGACATCGACAGCCTGATGCACGTCCTCTACGGCCTGCGCGATACCGGCAACACTCTCATCGTGATCGAGCACAATCTCGATGTCATCAAATGCGCCGACTGGATCATCGACATGGGCCCGGAAGGCGGCTCCGGCGGCGGCCAGGTCCTCGCCGAAGGCCCCCCCGAAGTCATCGCCGCCTGCACCGCCAGCCTCACCGGCCAGTATCTTAAATCCAGACTGCACCCGAAGGCGCGGTCTTGAGACCAGCCCCCGTGCCCGGCGTAATCCATGGCACACCACGGCCCAGTCCTTTATAAAGCGGACAGGTTTCGTAGTCGGTGCAGAGGATTGCCCCGGGCAGCAATGCCAATCGCCAGGCAGAGATCCCGGGGTGGACGAGGCTCCTGCCGAGTGGCAAAGCATGGGTCTTGAAAGGTCATGGAAATCTAGCCAGCCGGAACCCGGCAGGAGCCTCGCCCCCCCGATCCGCGCTTCTCCGGGGGCAGCTGCGGTGAGTCACCTCAGGCGGGCTTCCGCCCGCTACTTCCCAAGCGCCTTCAATTCCTCATGCGTCCACGGGTCGGACCGTGCCCCGGTTTCCTGACGGATCTTCGCAATGTCATCAGCGGTCAAGGGGCGGCTCCAGCCGTGCCAGCGTTCGCCTGCGTAAGTGAGGACCTGGGCGAGCTGTTCGTCGGTGTGGGTTTTTTCCAGCGGAGGCATCAGGCCGGCACCATAGCTGATACCCTCAATGGGGCCGGTCTGGCCCTTGAGGAGGATGCGGGCGAGCACGGGGACGTTTCCGTTATCAGCCATCCAGGCAGACTGGGCCAGCGGCGGGGCCAGCAGGGCGTCGGCAGCCTTCACCCCCATGCCGTCGAGCCCGTGGCAGGACATGCAGAGGCTCTCGTAAACCAACCGGCCCTGACGGGCGGTTGGGCTGAGTTTCCGCTGAAGGACTTCGTCGGCTTCAAGACGATTGAGGGCGGCCACGAGGGGGAGCGGACGGTTCCCCGGCTGGAAGTTGCCGGGTTGCCCGGCGGCGCGCCAGGCCAGGAAGACCTGGGTGGCCACCTGGGCATCAGGATCAGCGCCGAGGGTCTTGATCGTGGCCACGGTGCCAGCGTCCTGCTGCCCCAGCCATGATTCGGCGAGCTGGACGGCGGCGCGGCGCACCCGGGGTTCCTTGTCCTGGAGGGCGGCGAGCATGGTTTCCTTTTTCAGCGCATGCAGACCCTGGAGGGCCCAGAGGCTATGAATGCGGGCGTTGGTGTCGGGATGACCGGTCATCTGTTCCAAAGCCGGGACCGCGGTCTGGTCGCCGCGGGAAACGATCAGCATCTGCGCGGTGTCGCGCCACCATCCGCTGGGGTTGGCCAAATGCGCCACCAGCTCTGCCGGAGATTCGTCCAGCATATGCGGGAGCTTGAGGGCGGACTTGCCTTCGGGCAGCAGGCGGTAGATCCGGCCATGGCGGTGGACTTTGATCATGCCCCAGCGCTTGACGCGTTCATAACGTTCGGTCCAAAGCTCGAGCTTGTTTTTGCGGTAGTCCTCGACATAACGGGCCCGCAGCTCCGGCGTGACGGCGGTGGGAAACCACTCTTTTTCCTGAATAATGCCACGGTAGAGGTCCGCGATGTAGAGGCCGCCGTCCGGGCCGCACTCGGTCCAGACCGGGCGGAAGTAGGCATCCTTCCCGCGGATGAATTCGCTGCCGGGAAACGCGTTGTGCGCCGTGCCCTGGCCGTCCTGCCAGGAGTAACGTGTCATGCGGATGAGGCGGCCCACGGGTTCACAGCCGAGAGAATTGCCCTGCCACTCCGGGAACAGCGGACTGCGCACCACGCTCTGTCCGCAGGCGGCGGAAAAATGCGTCAGCTGGGCCTGACGTTGCACATCATATCCGCCGTCGCTGTAGTCCCACACCGGGCAGATCCCCCACGGACGGAAATAACCTTCCTCGTGCTCGGGCAGGTCGAGAATGGGATAGCCCGCGGGCAACTGGAAGCTGTGCGCGGGATTCGCGCCGCCGCCCCACGAGCAGATCAACCGGCCGTCGTCATCGCGCGCCAACCCCCATTGGCTGATGCGGCCCCGGCTGTGCGGCGTGGCTTCGAGCTTGCCGCCATTCCAGCGGAAGCGGCGGTCGTTGGTGCAGATCGTGTTGTCTAGATTCCAGAGCAGGCCGGTCTGTTGGTGCTCGATGTTGCCGTGATCCGGCTCGCCCTGCCATGCCGCCTCGCGGCGGTCGGCCACCCCGTCTTTATTGTCGTCGAAGTAGGCCCAGATGGTCTGGTCTTCCGTGAAGTTAACCAGCACCCGGTCATGCAGCGGAAGCACGGTGCGGGGCAGGATCACCTTGTCGATGAAGACGGTGCGCCGGTCCATTTTGCCGTCGCCATCGGTGTCCGTCAGTTTCACCACCCGGCTCACCGGATCGAGCTGCCCGGTGGCGTGCTCGTCCTGCATGTAGGTCCGCCATTCGCAGACATAGAGCGATCCATTGCCATCGAAGGCGATACTGGCGGGTTCCTCGACCATCGGTTCGCTGGCAATACACTCCAGCCGATACCCCTTCGGGATTTCGATGGTCTTGATCGTCTCCTCTGGAGTCAGCGCCGGGAAAGTGGTGTCAGGATTCCATTCGCCTTCGGCCCGGACCAGGACGGAAAGACCGGAGAGGACAACCAACGCGAGAGAAAAGCAGGGAAGAGTCATGGCAGTGATTCAACCTTGAAACCTCTTCCGGCCGTCAATGCCACCGCGCATCTTCGCCCATAGCCTCCCCGCCAGCGCGCCCTGACGTATGATCATGGCCACCAGACCGAAACGTGGCAAAGCGGCTGCCGCGGACTTGTCCCTTCCGTGGCGGAGCAGGCCGGGACGGCCGGAGGCCCGGCCCTGAGCCGCCTCCGCAGGGGTTGATCCGGGCCTCAAACCTACGCCTCCCGCTTTCCCTGGTCTTCCGGCGGAGACGGGCACTCCTGCCGCCCGCCTTCGGTTTCCTGGTGGTGTAGCCGGATTTCCAGCAGGACCATAGTGATGGTCAGGATCACCGGACCCAGGATCAGGCCGGCCGGACCAAATTGCATCAGCCCTCCCACCACGGAAATGAAGGACAGCACGGTATGCAGCTTCAGCCGGTTCCCCACCAGCACCGGACGCAGCAAATTGTCGACCGTTCCCACCACCAGCATGCCCCACAGCACCAGAATCACAGCCTTCCCCCAGCTGCCGTCCAGGACCAGGAAGAGCGCTGCCGGTGCCCAGATGACAAAGGCCCCCAGCACCGGCACCACCGCCAGCAGCGCCATGATCAGCCCCCACAGCAACGGGGCGGCCAGCCCCAGCCACCAGAACATCAATCCGCCCAACAGCCCTTGGAGCGCCGCCACCACCAAGGTGCCATAAATCGTGGCATGAATGGTGTCCCCCACCCGGAGCAACAGGCGGTCCATCTCCGCCTTGGGCAGGGGCGACAGGGAGCGCAGGCCCCGCAGCGCCGCCGCCCGGTCCCGCAGCAGAAAAAATAACAGATAAAAGGTCAGAACGAATCCCATCATCTGGAAAATCGACCCCCTGACAATGGAACCGGCCGCCCCGCTCAACCACGCCGTCAGGGCGTTGGCAGACCCTGGCAGGTCCATTTGGCGGTCGATCTCCCCGGCCAGCGCCGCCAACCGGGGTTCCCGCTCCATCACCCGCCGCCAATCCCCCGACCCGATTTCGTCCCGGATCCGTTCCGCCCCTTTGGCCGACTCCACGATGAGCCGCTGCCCCACAAAAACCGCCGGGACCACCACCAGCAGACCGATCAGGCAGATCGAAAGCAAGGCCGCCGCACTGGGGTGTCTGATTCGCGATTCCAGCCACCGGTGAAACGGCGTGAACAGCACCGCCAGCGCCAGCGCCCAGGACAGCGCGGGCAGAAACGGCACCGCCATCCGATAGCAAAGATACCCTCCGAACACCGTGGCCGCCATCACCACCACCGTCCTCACGTGACTCCCCGACGCCCACTCCCCCGCGGGAGCGGCCACTGGTTGCTTGGGTTGCCGGTGTTCCATCGCCGCAATCCTACCCCAGCCCCGTCCTCCCGGAAACCTTATTTTCCTTGGGATCATCGCGCAGTCAGGAGGGGGGCGAATCCAGCACCGTCCAATCAGCCGCGGCCGAAAGCCCCGCAGCAGCCGGGGCCTTTCCCTCAATCAAAGCCTCCCGTCCAGCCCACTGCGGACGGAAGCGGTGCTGTCATTCCGCTTCCGTCCCGAGCCAGCGCACCGCGTTTTCGATGACCCGCAGAGGACCGGCCTGTTGATAAACCGGATAGCTTTCGTGGCCGGGGCGGAAGTAGAAGACGCGGCCCTTGGCAACTTGCCAGACGCAGCCACTGCGGAAGTGCTCGCCTTTGTCCCAACGCTCTTCAAAGACCACCGCATCGGGCACGGGAACGTGAAAGGGCTCGTCATACATCTCCGTCTGCGCCACCTCCCACTTCGCGGGCAACCCGCTGGCGATGGGATGCTGCGGCAGCAGGGTGGTGACATGTGATGGCGCGCCATCCGGGCGATACGCGGGGAAAACACAGACCGGCAAGGAGAGGCGCCACACTTGACCCACCCGCTCCAGCGAAGGCGTCAGCGGATCTTCGCGTTTCGGCGCCTGATAGATGGTGGTTTCGTTGAGAAACTCCCATTGAGCAGTCGCCCGTTCCGCGGCAGGCACCTGCAGGAGGGCATCCGCCTTCGCGCGCTCCTGCATCAGCCGGACAAACGGCTTGGCCCAATGCGCGGAGTGCAACGCGATCAGGCCCAGCTTGCCCTCCTTCACCCGGGCCACCACGCGCTCGGCACGGACCCCGGTCACCGCAGGATTTTTGATGTGTCCCCACCAGACGATGACATCGGTGGCATCGAGCGTCGCTTCGTCGAGACCCTGCTCGGGCGATTCCAAATTGACGATTTTCACGCTGAAGC
>CAIZWU010000053.1 GCA_903936775.1 uncultured bacterium
CGGCGAGCTCGAAGTCCAAGGCGAACTCACCACCCGCGCCTGGGCCAAAGGCTGCCAGGTCATGAACGAAGGCCCCGGCCACGTGCCCATGCACATGATCGAGGAAAACATGGCCAAACAGCTCGAATGGTGCCACGAGGCCCCCTTCTACACCCTCGGGCCGCTGACCACCGACATCGCCCCCGGCTACGATCACATCACCAGCGGCATCGGAGCCGCTATGATCGGCTGGTATGGCTGCGCCATGCTCTGCTACGTCACGCCCAAGGAGCACCTCGGCCTGCCCAACAAGGATGACGTGAAATACGGCGTCATCACCTACAAGCTGGCCGCTCACGCCGCCGACCTCGCCAAAGGCCACCCCGGCGCCCAATACCGCGACAACGCCCTCAGCAAAGCCCGCTTCGAATTCCGTTGGGAAGACCAGTTCAACCTCGGCCTCGACCCCGAAACCGCCCGCTCGTTCCACGATGAAACCCTGCCCCAGGATGGCGCGAAATCCGCCCACTTCTGCTCCATGTGCGGCCCGCACTTCTGCTCGATGAAAATCAGCGAGGACGTCAGGCAATACGCCGCCGAACAAGGCATCGCAGAAGCAGAAGCCTTGCAAAAAGGCATGGAGGAAAAAAGCCGGGAGTTTGTCGAAAACGGCGCGGAGGTTTACACCACAGCCTGACCACTTAACGGCGGGGAAAGATAGGTTCCGTAAGACAGAGGCATGCGGTAATGTCGGCGATCACTCAAAGGGCGCTACTTCCGGGGGTGAAACCATTCCCGGGAGGGTGCCGCCTGTGGGCTTGGCCGGGGGCATGTCCACCATCCGCGAAGTGTCCCAACAACCAGCCATTCAAGCCCTGATCCTCAGGAATTGGTCTATCCGCCGTATCTCCTTCACTCTGGGCGTCAATCGCCGCACGGAATGACAAATTGCCTGATAAACTGTCTTCCTGGTCCTCTCTGCCCTTGGAATCGGAAATGCGGCCGGATTCGCCTCCCCAGATCACGAAGCGATTGGTGGGGGGCAGGATGGTGAGGGGTAGTAGCGGTTGGCAACGCCGCTGTTGAGCGGCTAGTCGGTGCAGATAAATTCGTTGAGGTGCCGTAGCGCGTGGCAGAAGGCGTGCAGGGCTTGA
This sequence comes from uncultured bacterium, assembly GCA_903936775.1. Taxonomy (GTDB): domain Bacteria; phylum Verrucomicrobiota; class Verrucomicrobiia; order Verrucomicrobiales; family V1-33; genus CAIZWU01. The sequence continues at coordinate 1,134 of CAIZWU010000053.1, forward strand.
TTCCGGGCATCCGGCTTTTCCCCGGGCAGCTGCCTTTCCTGATCGATGCAGGCGGAGAGGCGTAGTATTTCCTGTGGTTCAGGCGTTTTACCCGGAATCCTCCTTTTCTGACAGATGTGACCGCAAAAACTCATTTCACACTATCGTGACGCCTTTGATTATAAATGAGTTACACAGTGATATATGGAAATTTTTGGAATTTTAATTTTAACATCTTGACGGGCTTATTTTTCAAATTACCATACGCCGAAATATGAAACAAAATTTATTTAGCAATCTGGTTGTGCGGTCTATCGCTTGTTTCAGCCTTCTGGCGGCCGTCTCGAACGCGACGGCGGCGATTATCTCTCTGAATGGCACACTGGTGGGGCAGGTCACGACGCCAATCCCGACAGGGTCTGGTTCGGCTTCGATCATAATTGATACAGTGGCCCGCACGCTCGTGTTTGAATCGACCTACCAGGGGCTCAACAACAATGTCAGCGCGTCACACATCCATGCCACGGCCACGGCCACCCCTTACGTGTTTCCCACCGGCGCCAACTGGACGACCGCGTTGAACTTCTCCGGTAGCCCCAGCACCACCGGTGTCGGCGCGGCTCCCGCCTCTTGGGGTCCCACCACCTACACTCCCCTAAACCTTTCTACTGGCTTCGTGACCGCGCAAGGCGGCGATCGCAACACCGCCTTCGACAACTTCGTGAACTTCCTTACTACCGGCCAGGCGTATTACAATCTTCACACGAGCCTCGATACCCCGACGGTGGGTGCAGGAAGTCCGGGTGGATCGTTGGGGACCTTCTTCACCACGGCCGTCCCCGAGCCCTCCTCCTGCGCCATGGTCATCGCAGGTTTGGCCTGCGGCGTCTTCCGCCGCCGCCGCGCCCGCTGACCTGAGCCCCTCGCGGCACTCCTGATCTCACCCTGGGCAGGGCATCGCAAGGTGCTCTGCCCGGTGGTGTTTCGGGGCCGGGCTGTCGTCGCTTTCGAGCGGGTCACCCGAGCCAGCGACAGGGGCGCCATGGTTGGGGATGCTCCACGGGTGGACTAAAAATGAAGGAATCACAAACTGCCTGGTAAAGGGTGTTCCCGACGCCCCGGGGGTCTCAGGCGAGGATGTCCGGAATGACATGTCCCCCGAGATCGGTGAGGCGGTAGTCGCGGCCGTTGTGGGGGAAGGTGAGGGTTTCGTGGTCGATGCCGAGGAGGTGGAGCATGGTGGCGTGGAGGTCGTTGACGTGGACGCGGTTTTCCACGGCTTTGTACCCGAACTCGTCGGTGGCACCGTAGTGGGTGCCGCCTTTAACGCCCCCCCCGGCCATCCAGATGGTGAATCCATTGGGATTGTGATCGCGGCCCTCACTGCCCTGGGAATCGGAGGTGCGGCCGAATTCGCCGCCCCAGATCACGAGGGTTTCATCAAGCAGGCCGCGGGCGGCGAGGTCGGCGAGGAGGGCCGCCGCGGGTTGGTCGGTGGCGGCCCCGCAGGCCTCATGATTGGTTTTGATGTTGTTGTGTCCGTCCCAGGGCACATCATCCACCGCCCCATCTCCATCGGCATTTTTCCCGGCGAAAATCTGCACGAAGCGCACGCCGCGTTCGACAAGGCGGCGGGCGGTGAGGCATTGGCGGGCGAAGACCTCGCACTGTTTGTTGTCGAGTCCGTAGAGTTGCTTGGTGGCGTCTGTTTCCTGATTGAGATCGAGTGCTTCGGGCGCAGCGGTCTGCATGCGGAAGGCCAGTTCGAAGGAGTTGATGCGCGCGGCGAGATCGTTTTGCGGCGCGCGATTCTGCGCATGCTGCTGGTTCATTTCCTTGATGAGATCGAGCGTGGCGCGCTGTTGCGAGGGGCTTTGGATTCCGGGACGGACGAGGTTATCGATGACGCCATTGCGGCGGGCATCGAGCGTGAGGGCCTGGTAGGACTTGGGGAGGAATCCGGCGGACCAGATCTGGTCATCGCCACGGGGCCGTCTTTCGTGCATCACGACGAAGGCCGGCAGGTTCTGATTCTCCGTGCCGAGGCCGTAGGTCAGCCAGGCACCGGCACTGGGGTGGCCGGGTTGCGTCACGCCACACATCAACTCCATGGAGGCAGGGGCGTGGTTGTTGGCCTTGAGAAACATGGAATGGATAAACGCCATCTTGTCCACGTGCTGTGAGAGATGCGGAAAGATGCTGGAAACCCACGTGCCTGATTCCCCGTATTGTTTCCAATCGAAGGGCGATTTCAAAATCTTGCCGCTGGTGGTGAAGAATCCCGTCTTGGCATCGCTGCCGGGCAGCGGCTCGCCATGACGTTTTTGCAGCTCCGGTTTGTAATCCCAAGTGTCCACCTGGGAGGGAGCGCCGGTCATGAAAAGCCAGATCACTGATTTAGCGCGGGGGGCGAATCCCGGTGGGCGCAGGGCCATGGGATTGAGTTGCGCCTGGGCAGCGCCCGCCTGCTCCTGCAGGATCGAGGCCAGCGCAAGGGATCCAAATCCGAGGCCGGTGCGCTGCAGAAATTGACGGCGGGATGGCAGGGGCGATTGGTGGGAGGCAGGGTGGTGAAACATGGGGGCGGTTGGCAACGCCGCTGTTTAGCGGCTAGTCGATGTAGATAAATTCGTTGAGGCACAGCAACGCGTGGCAGAAGGCGTGCAGGGCTTGATTCCGGGCATCCGGCTTTTCCCCGAGCAGCTGCCTTTGCTGATCAATGAAGGCGGACATGCGCTGTATTTCCTGTGGTTCAGGCAGCCGGCCCAAGGCAAGCTCGTAGGCCTTGCGGATGACCGCTTCGTTGCCGGCGGGTTCCGTGGCCATGATTCGCTTGAGAAATTCTGCGGCGAGGTCCTGGACGAAGGCGGAGTTCATGACGGCGAGCGCCTGCGTGGGCACGGTGGTGTTGCCACGGTCCCCAACACTTTGATTTGGCTCAGGGGCATCGAACATGGTCATGAAGGGAACCAGTTCACTCCGCTTCACCCGCAGGTAAACACTGCGGCGGCCGCTTTCATTGTTGCTCTCGGACGGGCCATATATTTTGGCATCGAGTTTGCCTCCAAGCTGCAGCAGGGTATCGCGAATGGCCTCCGCTTCCAGTCGGCGCGCGGGACGGCGGGCCCAGAGATGGTTGTCGGGATCGCGCCCGGCGGCGGCGGCATTGATTTCTCCCGACTGTTTGTAAACTGAACTGAGAAGGATCAGACGGTGCAGGGGCTTGAGCCGCCAGCCCCCTTTGACGAATTCGGATGCCAGCCAGTCAAGCAGTTCCGGATGCGTCGGCCGCTCCCCCTGCGATCCAAAGTCATTGCTGCTGGAAACGAGGCCCTGGCCGAAATGTTGACGCCAGAGGCGGTTGACCATGACGCGGGCCAGCAGCGGCCCGGCCCCTGCATCGGCATCCGTAATCCAATTCGCCAGAGAAGTCCGCGGATGCACGGCCGGCTGGGCAGCATCGGGCGCGGGTACCCATTTCTTTTCGGCATCGCCGGAGCGCATCAGCACCTGGACAAAATTCGGACTGGCCTTGCCCTCCTTGCGGTCCACCTCGCCCCGTCTGAGGAAAAACACGTCCTGCCCCCCATTTGTTGTCGTGTAAACCTCGGTCAACGTCGGTTGTGGTTTCGATGTCCCGTGGTCCGTGACCGCCGCTGACAGTTTCTGCATCTGCTCATCAAAGTGGCTGAACCAACGCAGGAGGCCGGCGGGGGAGGCGCTGGCTTCAGTCAGCACCTGGAGTTCCCGGAGGTTTTGCATGTCCTGGGCGTCTCCGAGCCGGGCCTCATCCCCACCATTGCTGAAGGCAAGGCGGAAGCGGCCGAGTCCGAAGAATCCGCTGAAACGCAGCTGGATTTCAAATTCAGTGCCTCCCTCGAATCCCACCCCCTCACCATCAATTGCAAACACGGCCACATGGTCTTTACCCATTTCCGGCGCGACACCCCAGCCGGTGCCAGGGTCGGCATCGACCGATTTTTCAAACTCATAACCACTCTGCCCGAAGGAAGCTTTCGACGCCTTGAGCTTGAGTGGCACCGGTTCGATCTTGAGATTGGCATCGACGGGCTTGGCGGTGATTTTGACATCCCCCAGCACAAAATTGCCATTGTCCGATAGTCCCGGCCCCTTGGATGGCAATGAGGGATCGCTCAGCGCATCAAGCCGGAACGCCCGCACGCCCTTTTGGTGGGTGACCACCCTGATGGTGTAGGTGTCATCATTCGACTTGTTGCCAGCATACAAAACGAGGCCGTTCCGGTCGGAGGTGAGGGCTGCATGTTGAGCGGTTGCGGATTGAATGCCGAACGTTTGCCAGGGAGTGTCGGATTTAAGATGGGGAAGCTGGTCGCGCCGCCAGTCTTCGAAGCGCTTGGGCAACTCCTCGGTTTCAAATTTCTTCACGGCCTCCAGCAAAGGTGCCAATGCCTGATTGTAAGCCTCCAGCTTGCGCTGGGTTTCCGCCGGGTCGATCTCGATCATACTGGACGCATGGACCGTGTTGGCGAGGGCGGCGGCGATGCCATAATAATCGCGCTGCAGGAGTGGATCGAATTTGTGGTCGTGGCAACGGACGCAGGCCATGGTCAGTCCAAGGAGGCCGCTGCCGATGGTGGAAACCATGTCGTCGAGCTGATCATAGCGGATTTTCTCCTCGGTCTTGGCCGTGATCTGTCCGGGATACGGGCCTGCCACGAGGAAACCCGCTGCGCTCGCTCCCTCGTAGGAATTGGGCTTTAGCTGATCGCCTGCGACCTGCATGCTCACGAAGGCATCGTAGGGCATGTCGTCATTGAGGGCCTTGATCACCCAGTCTCGGTAATGGTAGGCTCCGGGGCGGAAATTATCGAACTCGTATCCGGCACTTTCGGCGAAGCGCACCACATCCAGCCAATGCCTGCCCCAGCGCTCGCCATAGGCGGTACTTCCGAGCAGACGATCAATCAGTTTGGCATAGGCATCGGGACTTTCGTCTTTTAGGAAGGCGGTGCGTTCTTCGGAAGTTGGGGCCAGACCCGTCAGATCAAAGGTCACCCGGCGCAGGAGTTTTTCCCTGCTGGCGAGGGGATTCGGGGTGAGTCCGGCGGTCTCAAGCTTGGCGAGGATGAAGGCATCGACCGGGGTGCTTCCCCATGTGGGATTGGCCACGTCAGGCACGGCAGGCAGCGTCAGCGGCTTGAACGCCCACCAGTCCTTGCCCGCCGCGACGTCAATTACCCGCTTCGTTTTGGCGGACGTGGCCAAGGCCGGCCTTGGATCGGGAGCGCCCAGTTCGATCCATTTGGCGAAGTCGGCGATGACGCTGTCGGGTAGCTTCCCTTTTGGGGGCATTTCGGCATCCTTCACCTGATGGCGGATGAGTTTGATGAGTAAACTTTCCTCCGGCTTTCCTGTGACGAAGGCCGGTCCGGTTTCGCCTCCAGCCAGCAGACCCTGGGGGCTATCCACAAACAATCCCGCCTTGAGTTTTCCCTTGGCCTCGGCCTCCGCAGAGTGGCAGCTATAACATTGCTCTACCAGCACGGGGCGGATTTTGGATTCAAAGAACGCGGTGTGCTCCGGGGAAAGTTGAACGGGTTCTTCTGCACGCACAGAGGCTGGTTGCGACGTGCCAAGAATAATCACCGCGAGGGCGGCATGAAGAGGTCGGGGTTTCATCATGGATGGCTTTTTATCCTAATCAGGAAGTTGAGAGTGGAAGATTGAGAGCCGGGAGATTCAATTCCTGGAAGTTACTTGGATTCCGTCATTTACCTGGAGGAGGTGTGCTCCTCGTGCCGCAAAGTCTCGAGAGGCTGCCTGGTGCTGGTATCGCTCACCCCGTGCTGTTTCGGGGGCACCGCTGGCAGCCTGTCGGACTTAGCCTGAAAACCTCAAATGCCTGCCCCCGCCAAGAAACCGGGATCCGCTCCGGACACCCCCGGAAGAGATCTTGTGGTGTTATCTGCTGGGGCAGGGCTTATTTCTTGCCCAGCATCTTGATTTTAATGTCCTTGAATTGAAGAGTCATGGTGTGCCCTGCGTGCATCTGGAGGCCGATGACCCCGTCCTTGCAGGCTTTGGGGCTGTTGTCGGTCATCTCGGTGGTGACCTGACCGTTAATGCTGTAGGTGAAGTGATTGCCATCCGCGATCACGACGGCGTCATTCCATTCACCCACTGGCTTGATGATGGCTTTGATTTCAGCATCGGTCTTTCCCAAAGGTGTGGCCGTGCGCCGGTTGTCAGCGTCCCATACAGTCTTCTCACCCCGGTTGCTCATGATGCCACGGCCGCCCGCCACACCACCTTCGTCGTAGATGATTCCGGTGTAACCATTGCCCGCGTCGATATCTGCCTGGTAGCCGCCAACATGAAGCGCCTCGGCGTTGTCGATTTTGCCACGGATCTGGAGGCCCGAGTTGCCACCGGGAGTGAGCCATTTAAAGCTATAACGGATCTCGAAATTAGCGAACTGCCCGGGGTGGTCCTTTGAATGGAGCAGGATCAAATCGGTCTGCTTGGAAGTCTCATTGGTTTCGGCACACTGGATCGCGCCATCCACGACCGTCCAGTAGCCTTTCAGTCCCTCCCAGCCGGTGAGATCCTTGCCGTTGAAAAGAGAGATCCAGCCGTCCGCGCCGCCAGCGGGGAGTCCGGTGCTGGCTGCTTCCTGGCCAAAGAGGGCGCCTGGGAAAATGCTGGCCACCAGGATGACGGAAAACTTGGAGAATGGTTTCATTGGGAGTAGGAGTGGTTGTTGACCGTTGAATCTGCGTTGGATAGCGAAGTTTATTCTGGTTCAGCGTTGGTTGCCTGCAAGGGAGTTGCGTTGTCCCCCTCTTCCGGAAGACATGCAGCTGGCTTCAGGTTGGAACAGGGTTTTTCAGAATGCGGGCCACGAAAAGCGACTTGAAACGTCTGGTGGATTCACCTGGGCCACTTTTGCAGCCAGCAGCCCGCGACGCCTGGGACAAATAACAGACGGGGTGCTTTGGGGGTTGGGTTACCGCCACAGATGGCCGGGGAATTTTTTGGCGACGGTGGCGCGTTGTTTGGGCCACTCGCGGGTGAGGAAGGTGGGCCAGTCGGGGGTGGTGGCGAGGCGTTTGCCGTCGGGGGTGCAGAGGCTGAGGACAACGGGGAGGCGGCCTTCGCAGAGGGTGGGGTGGGCTTTGAGGGCGAAACAGTCCTGAAGTTTGACCTGGGCTTCGGGCTCGCCGCCGGTGTAGGAGATTTTCAGGGTGCCGTTGTCGGGCCATGGGAGGGAGAGGGGCACCAATTCATCCAGCCAACTGGCCTGGCCTTTTTCCAGATGCCGGTGGAAGGCGGCGGTGAGGGGGGCGGCCTGGGCTTCTTTGACGAGGGAGAGGCCGGTGAAGGCGCGGGCGAGGCAGGCGGTGATGGCGGCCTCGTCGAAGGGGGCGAACTCCAGCTCGGGGACCGTGGTATGGAGGAGGTTGACGCGGGCAATGAATTGTTTCAGCCGATGATCCAGCAGGGGCAGGTCGAAGGCTCCGGTGCGGTAGGCTTCGGCGAGGCAGCGGCCGCTGGCGGCGGGGTCGAGGTCGCGTTGTTGCGCGGTCTGTTCGATCACAAGATCGTGATAGCGCACCAGTTTCATGGCGGCGACGCGTTTGTTTTTGGCGTCGAAGCGGTGCTCGATGGCGGTGCTGAGATGTTGGGGAAACATTTCAGCGATCCACCCGGGCTCCACGGCGGTGGCGAGGCTGAGCAGGGTTAGCGGAGTGGCGCCGCGGGCGGGCATGTCCCGCAGGTTGGCGGCGACAAAAAAGGCGGCGTCCTGAACCACGCTTTCGCGCACGAGCTGGCCTTGGCGCTGACCGGTCAGGTCGCAGGCGGACTGGCCGGATTCGCGGCGTTTGGCGAGTTGATCCACAAAGCCGGCCATGAGGCAACGGCGCAGGGCTTCGTCGTTTTTTGACGGGACGACGGAGCTGGCGTGGCGGTCGTGGAGGCGCTGCTGGTGGGCGGCCTGGAGGATCTGCTGGCAAGTCTGCTCCACTTGGCGGGCCACCTGGGCGTTGATGCCGTGGGCGCGGCAGCGGTCAAAACTGAAGCCGTTCGCTTTGGCAAATTCATAAGCGCGCATCAGGGTAAGGAAGTCGGAGTCGCTGCTGTCCTCGAACATTTCGCGTGCGGCTTTCGTTTCGGCATCATCGCGTTCCACCCGGGCGAGCAGGTCGCGGCCACTGACCAAGGCGGCACACAAGGCAGCGTCCGGCACGCAGCCGCGCTGGCTGGCTTCGATCAACATGCGGGAATAGCGGGGATGCATGGGCAGGCGCAGCATTTGGCGCCCGATGGCGGTGAGATCCGCGTTTTCCAAAGCGCCGAGCATGGTGAGGAGGTGCTCGGCGCGTTCGACGGCCTGGGGATCCGGTTTGTCCAGCCAGTCAAAGGTAGCGGCTTCCCGGATTCCTAACGAGTGGAGCAGCAGGACAACTTCGGCGAGGTCGCTGCGCTGGATTTCAGGAGTGTTGCGTTCGTCGCGGCTCTTGTGGCCGATCGCGGTCCACAAACGGTGACAAGTCCCGGGCGCGGTGCGGCCGGCGCGGCCTTTGCGCTGATCGGCGCTGGCGCGGCTGATGGGCTCCAGCAGGAGGGTGCCGATGCCGCGTTCGGCATCATAGCGGGCCACGCGGGCGGTGCCGCTGTCCACCACGTGGCGGATGCCGTCGATGGTGATGCTGGTCTCGGCGACGTTGGTGGCGACGATGACTTTGCGCAGCGCGTTAGGAGCGAAGGCGCGGTCCTGCTCCTGTGGTTCGAGTTCGCCGTGCAGGGGGATGCAGGTCACCCGCTCCTGCGTTCTCAGTCCCCGCAGGGCGTCGAGGGTGCCGTTGATCTCGCCGCGCCCTGGCATGAAGACGAGGATGTCGCCGGGGTCGCCGTTTTGGATGATGCGCGCGACGGCGTCGGCGGCTTGTGCGGTGATCGGCCGTTGGTCGGGCAGGGAAAGGTAACCGACTTCCACGGGGTAACTTTGCCCTTCGGAAACCAGGATCGGGCAATCATCCAAATAGGCGGCGACGGGTTCGGCATCGAGGGTCGCAGACATCACGACCATGGCCAGATCGGGGCGCTGGCTTTGCTGCAAGTTTTTCACCAGTGCGAGGGCGACATCGCTGAGCAGGTTCCGCTCGTGGAACTCATCGAAGACCACGGCCCCGATGTTGGTCAGGGTGCGGTCATCCTGGAGCCAGCGCAGCAGGATGCCTTCGGTGACAAAACAGATCCGGGTGCCCACGCTGGTGTGATCGTCAAAGCGGATCTGATAACCGACCGCCGCGCCGAGTTTCCCTCCGCGTTCCCAGGCGACGCGGGTGGCCACGGTGCGGGCAGCCACCCGCCGGGGTTGCAGCACCACGATCATTTTACTGCCCGCAATTCCCGCATCCAACAACATCTGCGGCACCTGGGTGGTCTTGCCCGAGCCCGTGGGCGCGACCAGCACGAGGCGGTTCCCGTTCTGCAGCGTGTGCAGGATATCGGGGTGGATCTTCCAGATGGGGAGCGTGGTGGGGGCAGGCATGAAGGAGGGCGCGCAGGTTATGGCGCAGCGCGGTCAATGCCAACGCGAAGCTCGCGCCCACGCTATCAGGACTGACGTCATTCCGGGGCTCACCGCCCTGCCCTCCTTTTGGGTTCATTTCCGCCCATGAATGAGATGGAAGCCAGCCGTGGATTGAGTAAGGTCGGCTCCATGATTTGGCAGAAATTGAAATCCTTGTTTGGCGGGGCGGCGGCGATCCCGGAGGTATTCCGTGAGGAATGGATCGCGCTGCTGGAGAAAAATGTCCCTCTCTACGAGCGCTTGCCGGAGGACTTGCGGCTCTGTCTGCACGAACAGATCGGGCACTTCATCGGGACAGTCCGCTTTGAGGGGTGTGGTGGCCTGGAGCTGACAGAGGACATGATCCTGACAGTGGCCGCGCAGGCTTGTCTGCTGGTGGTTCATCGCGGGGGGAAGCCGTATCCGAAGCTGAAAGTAGTTTATCTTTACCCCAGCACCTTCAGCTCCGTGATGAAGCAGGTGGATGCCTATGGAATGGTGACCGAGGGGGTGGTGCACCGTTTGGGGGAATCGTGGGGTTTGGGGACCGTGGTGTTGGCGTGGGACTCGGTCTCCCAGGGGGCCCGCAATATGGCCGATGGAGGAAACGTGACGTTCCATGAGTTTGCGCACCAGCTGGATCATGAAGATGGATCGACGGACGGCGCGCCCGGTCTCCCGGGTCCCGGGGCCTACCGTTCGTGGGCGCGGGTCTTCCAGGAGAACTATGATGATTTCCTGGAACGGACGGAGGCAGGCAGGAAGACGGTTTTGGATTCCTATGCCGCGACGAATCCGGCGGAGTTCTTTGCGGTGGCGACGGAAACATTTTTTGAAAAGCCTGGGCAACTGTTCCGGAAGAGGCCGGAACTCTACGATGAGATGATGCGATTCTATGGATTGGATCCACGGGGATGGCTCCGGCCAAACGAGCACGATGCGAAGCCAGATCAGGAGGAGGGGTTCCAAGAGAGCAGGGCGGGTTTCGGGAAATAAGACAAATCCGTGTCACCGGCACCGTTTCCCCAAGTGGATTAACCGGGCCCGGTGTAAAAGCACCGCCCTGCTACCCAGTCACCTCCATGCGAATCCTCCCGCGGTCCCTCTGCTGTATCATGTTTTCCTGGACCAGCTTCGCGGCGGATGGCCCTCAATTGCCGGAAATCCCCCCCCAACCAATTGCGGTGAAGAAGGAACTGCTGTTCTCCGATGATTTCGAAGGCACGGAGCGGGACAAGCGATGGCACCAGTTTGTGGACACTTTTGCGTTCGGGAAAGGCGCGCTCCAAGGCACCCAGACGCGGGTGCAGGACCAGCCATCGCAGGATGGGAAGCCGGCAATCAAGACGCATGCGGCGGTGGATGGATTGGAACTGCCAACGAAGGACAGCGTGGTCGAGGTCAAGATGCGTTTTGAAGGCTGCACCATGATGGACGTGGAGTTCGACGACCGGAAATACACGGGTTCCCACTATGGCCATCTCTGCCGTGCCCAGATCCGTCCTGACAAGGTGACGGTTATGGATGAGCGCGAGGGCAGGCAGAATCAGGCCATCAAGGCGATGCGGGAGGATCCTGCCAAAACGGCGGAAGTCACCAAATTGATGGAGGGCAAAAACGCCACCTTCCCGGTGAGTTTGCAGCCGGATCAGATTTATACGGTAGTGGTGGAAACGGTGGGCGGGGAGATGCGGGTCAGTATTGACGGCAAACCGGTGGCTTGCCTGAAGTCCCCCGGCATCGGCCATGCCACCAAGTCCAAGATCGAGCTTGGGGTGGCCGGTCAGAGCGGGTGGTTCGATGATATCAAGATTTGGAATGCCGCACCAGTCAAGTGACGCCCGGTGCGGTCATGCGGAAAATCCGATACTCGGATGCGGACGGTCCGTTTCAGTGCCTGGTGGAAGATCAAAACAGAATGACACTCCAAGAAACTTCATCCCGTGGCGTGATGGCCATGGCACTCCTGGGCGTGGCGTTGACTCTGGCCTTGCCATGCCATGCGCAGCCGGCAGACGACGGGGACCTCGCGGCGCAGCAGGCCGAGGCTAAAAAGTCCTTTCGTGAGGGGGTCACCCCCTTTGTGAACACCTACTGCACCGAGTGCCACGGGGATAAGAAATCGAAGGGGGGCCTCAACTACGAGGCCGCGCTGAAGAACCCCGGGGGCACGGCCTCCCGCAAACACTGGAAGCAGGCGCAGGCCAATGTGAAGGCCCATGACATGCCGCCGGAAGAGGCGGACCGGCAGCCCACGGATGAGGAGCGGCAGCGGTTCCTCGACTGGATTGGCAAGATCAAGTTTCTCAGCCCCAAGGATCCCGGTCCTTTTGTGATCCGCCGCCTGACCAAGGCGGAGTATGGGAACACCCTGCATGATCTTTTTGGGGTGGATCCGGCGGTTGCTCATGAGCTGCCGGATGAAGTGTCCGGAGCAGGATATCTGAATACGCTGTCCCCCCTCCAGTCGGAGCAGTATCTCGGGATCGCCAATGAGGTGCTGGACCGGATCCTGGCCCCTGGCGAGGCGCCGCCCACCGAGGTGCAAAAACGTCTGTTCGGGGAGCCGCCTGCGCCAGGAGCGGATCTCGAGGCGGCGGCCGGACTGGTCGCCCGCGCCCTGGCCCGGAAGGCCTATCGCCGGCCTCCGTCCGAGGAGGAACTGGATGTGCTGAGCGGTGTTTTCGATTTGGCGCGCGCCAACCATCTCGGCTACCCGGCGGCCCTGCGCCTGATGCTCAAGGCGATCCTCGTTTCCCCGCAATTCCTCTTTATCACTCCGGCCAAAGAGGCGGAACCGGGCCGCACGATTGTTCCCTTGGATGATCATCAGTTGGCGTCCCGCTTGTCATATTTGGTGTGGGCAACCATGCCCGATGCCGAGCTGTCGGCCTTGGCCGATGGGGGGCAACTCCACGAGCCGGCAGTGCTCGAGGCGCAGGTGAGGCGTTTGCTGGCGGACCCGCGGTCCCGGGCGTTGTTTGATGGGTTTGGGGCCCAGTGGCTTGGGCTGGGGGAGCTGAAGAGCAAGACGTTCGACACCGCCAAATTCCCGCAGATGACCCCTGCGATGCGCACGGCGATGGTCGACGAGGCGCGGCTGTTTTTTGATAGCCTGGTGCGGGAAAACCAGAGCGTCGTCCGTTTTGTGGATGGCGATTACACCTTCCTCAACGAGACCCTCGCCACTCTCTATGGCCTGGAAAAATCCGTCACCGGCCCGGAGATGCGGCGGGTGACCCTGACGGATGCCAACCGGGGCGGGATTCTGGGAATGCCCGGGATTCTGGCTACGACCTCGTTTCCCAACCGCACCAGTCCCGTCAAACGTGGCGTGTGGGTGCTGGAACAAGTGCTGGGGGAACACGTGCCGCCCGCCCCGCCGAACATTCCGGCCCTGGAAAAACAGGACCAGAACACGGTCGCCAACCTGACGCTGCGTCAGCGCACCGAGCTGCACCGCACCAATGCCGTCTGTGCCAACTGCCACAAGATCCTCGATCCGATCGGCTTTGGCCTGGAGAACTTCGATGCCATCGGGCGCTGGCGTGACCAGGACGATACGGGAGGGGGGATTGACGCGGCGGGCGAGCTGCCGGGCGGCAAGCACTTTGCGTCTCCCAAGGAACTGAAAACCATCATCGCGGCGCGAAAGGATGATTTGGCGCGGAACCTGACGGAGAAGCTGCTGGCCTATGCCCTGTGCCGTCAATTGGAAGGGTATGATGAAATCGTAGTGGATCATCTGATGGACAGCCTCGCCAAAGATGGTTATCGTATGCAGACCCTCATCATTGGAATCCTGACCAGTTACCCCTTCGCCAATTACCGCATCCAGGTCCCAACCGCCTCCCCGTCCCATGAGAACTAACTTCCTGATTGATCGCCGCACCTGCCTGAAAGGGATCGGGGCGTCACTCGCCCTGCCGCTGTTGCAAACCATGGGCTGGGCTGACTCCACCCAGGGCAAGCCCTTCAAGCCCCCGGTCCGCCTCGGATTCATGTACATGCCCCATGGGGTTATCATGGATCAATTCTGGCCGGCGGATCCGGAGAGCTTCCTGACAACCCCGCCTCCGGCCTTGGACTCGCTGCGTCCCGTGCTCGACCAGTGTCTGCTGATGAAGGGCATCTCGGGCGTTCCGATCGCTCCGTTCAATGGCGCGCCCCATGCGCTCGAACTATCGACCTGGCTCACCGCGGTGCTGCCGGACGCGGACCGGCGGAATCAGATCAACATTGCCATCTCGGCGGATCAGATCGCGGCCAACTACGTGGGCGGGCTGACGTCCTTGCCGTCGCTGGAATTGGCCACGATGCCCCAGACGCACAAGGAAAATCAGGAGGGACTCAATGAGGGGTATTATTCGCACTGCAGCTTCCGCTCGCCCACCCAGGCCGTCCCTGCCGAAACCAATCCCCGCAGTGTGCTCAACCGGCTTTTTGGAAAGTCCGACCAGCCTGGCAACCTCACCCAGGCGGACGCGCTGGACCGCCAGATGTTGGATTTGGTCCTCGGCGGCGCGAGGGACCTGCGCCGGAAGTTGCCCCGGGACGACCAACACAAACTGGATGAATATCTGGACAGCGTGCGCTCCGTGGAACGCCGCATTGCCGCCATCGAATACCGCCAAAAAGAGGCGGCCCTGGAGTCGGCCGGCGTCCGTGCCAGCAAACGCCACGCTTCCGATTCCCCGCCCATCGAGATCAAAATTCCCGAGGGTGACAAACGCAGCGAGTACATGCAGGTGATGTGCGACCTCAATGTGCTGGCGTTCCAGACGGACACCACCCGCGTCAGCACTTATATTGGCTCCACGCCCAACGGGGTCTCCTATCCGGAGCTTGGCTTCAAGGACGAGCACCACTCGCAAACCCACCACAATAATAAGCCCGGCCAGGTCGCCAAAGTCGCCGCGATCACCGCCTTCAATATCTCCCAGTTCGCCTACATGGTGAAAAAGATGCACAGCCTGCGGGAAGGCGAAGGGACCCTGCTGGCTAACTGTATCATGATGTGGGGCTCCGGCCTGGAGGACGGGAACACGCATGGCCGTGAGAATCTTCCCTTCATTGTGGCTGGAAAGGGCGGCGGATCCATCAACACCGGACGCTTCCTCGCCAATATCAAAGGCAACCAAGGGGACCTGCTCACCACCCTGCTGGCGTGTGCCGGCGTTCCGCTGGACCGCCCGATCGGGATTGCGACCCAGCAGATCAAAGAGATGAGGAACGTCTGAGCCGGGCGGCGGTTTCATCAACGCCATCGGAGTGGCGGGACGCGGGGGACTGGCTGGAAAGTCCCGTTCCGCGGAACAAAAACGCCCCGGACCTTTGTGGGATCCGGGGCATTTTGTCAGGCCGATATTTCCGTTTGGGGAATTACGCGAGGTCGAAGCGGTCGAGGTTCATCACCTTGGTCCATGCGGCCACGAAGTCGTGGACAAACTTGGACTGGGAGTCCGCGGTGCCATAGACTTCCGCGAAGGCGCGGAGCTGGGAGTTGGATCCGAAGATGAGATCGGCGCGGGTACCGGTCCATTTCAGTTCACCCGTTTTCCGGTCGTGGCCCTGGAAGGCGTCCTGGGTCTCGTTGAGCGGGGCCCAGGCGGTGCTCATGTCGAGGAGGTTGACGAAGAAGTCGTTGGTCAGGGTTTCGGGACGCGTGGTGAAGACGCCGGCCTGGCTGGCGATGGCGTTGGTTTTGAGGACCCGCAGGCCACCGACGAGAACGGTGAGTTCCGGAGCGGTCAGGGTCAGGAGCTGGGCTTTGTCGATAAGCAGTTCCTCGGCGGGGATGGTATAGCGGCCTTTGAGGTAGTTGCGGAAGCCATCGGCGTAGGGTTCGAGGAAGCCGAAGGATTCGACATCGGTCTGATCCTGCGTGGCGTCCATGCGGCCCGGGGTGAAGGGGGCGGTGATGTCGTGACCGGCCGCCTTGGCAGCTTGCTCCACGCCGGCGTTGCCGCCGAGGACGATGAGATCCGCCAGGGAGACTTTTTTGCCTCCGGTCTGCGTGGTGTTGAAGGCGGCCTGGATGCCTTCCAGCTTGGCCAGCACTTTGGCGAGTTGGGCGGGCTGGTTGACGGGCCAGTCCTTCTGCGGAGCGAGGCGGATGCGGGCGCCGTTGGCTCCGCCGCGTTTGTCGGAGCCGCGGAAGGTGGAAGCGGAAGCCCACGCGGTGGAGACCAGTTCACTAACGGTCAAGCCCGACGCAAGGATCTGGCGCTTCAGGGAAGCGGCGTCCTGATCATCGATCAACGGGTGATCGGCAGCGGGAATCGGATCCTGCCAGATGAGGACTTCCGCCGGGACTTCTGGCCCGAGATAACGATCGCGCGGGCCCATGTCGCGGTGCGTCAGCTTGAACCAGGCGCGGGCGAAGGCGTCGGCGAACTGGTCCGGATTCGCGTGGAAACGGCGCGAGATTTTTTCGTAGGCGGGGTCGGCACGCAGGGCGATGTCTGACGTCAGCATGCTGGGTGAGATACGCTTGGTGGCATCATGGGCATGCGGCACGGTCCCTTCACCGGCCCCAGCCTTCGGCCGCCACTGGTGGGCACCGGCCGGGCTCTTGGTCAGTTCCCACTCGTAGCCGAAAAGGTTATCGAAGTAGCCATTGCTCCACTGTGTGGGCGTGCTGGTCCACGTGACTTCCAGGCCGCTGGTGATGGTGTCGCCACCTTTCCCGGTGCCGAAGCTGTTTTTCCAGCCGAAGCCCTGTTCCGCGAGGCCGGCGGTTTCCGGATCGTCCCCGACATGATCAGCCGGCCCGGCCCCGTGGGTTTTTCCGAAGGTGTGACCACCGGCGATGAGCGCCACCGTTTCCTCGTCGTCCATCGCCATGCGGGCGAAGGTTTCGCGGATATCGATGGCCGACTTGAGAGGATCGGGATTCCCGTCCGGGCCTTCGGGATTCACGTAAATCAGGCCCATTTGCACGGCGGCCAACGGATTCTCCAGGTTGCGGTCGTGGATCTTGCCGTCCGCCTTGTCGTCGGAGCCGCTGGCGTAGCGTTTGTCGCCGCCGAGCCAGGTGGTTTCCCGGCCCCAATAGACATCGTGGTCGGGCTCCCAGGTGTCCTCACGGCCGCCGGCGAAGCCGAAGGTTTTGAAGCCCATGGTTTCCAGGGCGACATTTCCGGTGAGGATCATCAAATCGGCCCAGGAAATCTTGCGGCCATACTTTTGTTTGACCGGCCAGAGGAGGCGGCGGGCTTTGTCCAGGCTGACGTTGTCCGGCCAGCTATTGAGGGGGGCGAAACGTTGTTGTCCCCGGCCGCCGCCGCCCCGGCCGTCACCGGTGCGGTAGGTGCCGGCGCTGTGCCAGGCCATGCGGATAAACAGGCCGCCGTAGTGGCCGAAGTCGGCCGGCCACCAATCCTGGGAATCGGTCATCAGCGCCGCGAGATCGGCCTTCAGCGCGGCGTAGTCCAAGCGTTTGAATTCCTCAGCGTAGTTGAAGTCGCCGCCCATGGGATCGGATTTGGCGGAATGCTGGTGCAGGAGGTCGACTTTCAGTGCTTTCGGCCACCAGTCGCGGTTGGTGGTGCCGGTGCTGGGGGCGTGATTGAAGGGGCACTGGCCTGCGGGTGCCGCAGCGGCGCTATGATCGACGGGACATTTGCCCTGAGTGGCTGGATCTGACATGTGGGTGGTAGTGGTGTGGGATGAAAAGTTTCCGTGGGTTCCGAAAGGGTTATTTTGTGGACTGGCAATCGGCACAGGTGCCCCAGTAGATGACCTCCGCCTCATCGACTTGAAAACCGGAGTTATCGGCTGCGCTCAGGCAGGGTGCCGCACCGACGGCGCAATCGACATCCTCGGTTTTTCCGCAGGTACGGCAGATCAAGTGGTGATGGTTGTCGCCGATGCGGTTCTCATAAAGCGAGGGCGAACCCGCGGGCTGAATGCGGCGGATCAGACCCTTTTTGACCAGCATTCCAAGGGCATCGTAAACGGCTTGCTGCGAGATGGCTCCAATGGTGGCGCGGACGTTCCCGGCGATCGCGTCCACGGTGCCGTGGGGTCGGTCCGAGACGGCCTTCAGCACGGCCAAGCGTTGGGCTGTGATCGGGATGCCGTTTTGGCGGAGCAGGACGGCGGGTTCAGTCATCGAGGGTAGGTATGGTCAAAATTTGGAATCAGTCCAGAACTTTTTATCGCTGATGGGCTGAAGATTGCAGCAAATTGGGGCTGGGCGTTATAACTTTCGCCGGGGAAATTCCCCGCAAGACGATCGGTAGCATCCCTTCATTCCCAAAACCGATGACATCAGGATCCCTTATGACGGTGCCTGTCGAAGCTTTCCTCAACGACTCAGCCCAGCCGGATTGAAGGCCGGAAGAAGCTTATGTCGTTGAAGTGAGACCGCCGCAGAGGAGGCGGATTCCCTTGCCTCAGCAAAGGCAGGTGGGACCGATGAAGAGCCGGGAGCTGGATGCGGCCGGGGTCGTGGCAATCCCTCCAGCCGTTGCCCCTTGCTCCCTCAGGAATATTCCCCAAGGTCAGGAACCATGGCTGCCGGTAGTTTGCTCACTTTGCTCGACGATATCGCGTCGGTTCTCGACGATGTTTCCATCCTTACCAAGAAGGCGGCGGCGAAGACGGCCGGGGTGTTGGGAGATGATCTGGCTCTGAATGCGCAAAAGGTGAGCGGGGTGGTGTCGGCGCGTGAACTGCCGGTAGTTTGGGCGGTCGCCAAAGGATCGTTCTTCAATAAACTGATCCTCGTTCCTCTGGCTTTGTTGATCGGGACTTTCGCTCCCTGGGCCATTGTCCCGCTGCTGATGGTCGGAGGGCTTTTCCTGTGCTTTGAGGGGGTGGAAAAGCTGCACCACGCCATGCCGCACCGCGCACGGAAATCGCCGGAAGTCGCCGGCGAAGCGATCGCGGTGCTGGCGGCCAGCTCTCCGCAGGAGGTCGTGGAGACGGAGTCGGAGAAAATCAAAGGAGCGGTGCGCACCGATTTCATCCTCTCGGCGGAAATCATCGCGATCACCCTGGGGACGGTGGCGGACGAGAATTTCACGAGGCAGGTGCTGGTGCTTTCCGCCATCGCGGTGGTCATGACGGTGGGCGTTTACGGACTGGTGGCAGGGATTGTGAAGCTCGACGATGCGGGCCTCTACCTCACCCAACGGGGCAGCTCTTTGGCACAAAAGGCCGGCCGGGCTATCCTGTGGGGAGCTCCGTTCCTGATGAAGAGTCTGTCCATTCTGGGCACAGCCGCGATGTTTCTGGTCGGTGGCGGCATTGTCACACATGGCATTCCATGGCTGCATCATCTCATCGGGCACGCGGCCGGATCCTTAAAAGCCACCGGGGGCATGGGAGCGGTGCTCGCGCCGGTCGCGCCTCCCGTGCTGGATGGGCTGTGCGGACTGATCGCCGGGATCCTGGTGCTGCTGCTGGTGGCCGCCTACAAAAAACTGCGTGGGAAACCCGCGGAGGGTCAGGCGCATTGATCCTCATTGGACCGGTTGTTTTTATCGGGGGCGGATGGGGTGGAACCTTGAGCCACCCGTCAGTGGCCAGAGGTGCCGCTGCCATCGGCCCTTCCAAGCCAAATCAGGGGCGCGCTTGCCGGTTTTCCTTTTCTTTGGTGACCTCGTTTGAGGCGTCTCCACCCTGGGCAGCCATGTCAGGGGCCGGGGGGGCGGGTTCCGCGGCCGGTTTCCTGGCCTTGAGGGAGAATTTCGGGGCCGGGATAAAGCCCGCAGGGCCGCCGGACCAGCCCCGGGCTGAACTCGTGGCCTTGTGGGGGCGGGGGGCTTTGTTGATTTGTTTCTGGCTCCTCATGATGTGGGGTTCCTTGTCTGTTGCTTGGTTTCGATATCGTCGGGGCGGGCCCGGCGCTGCTGCCGGATAGTTGCGGCGATGGGTCGTTTAGCAAAGCGCAGAATCCGTCAGCTTTGACCGGGGTCAGGGCTTACGCACCAAAATTACAAAGAATGTCTACGGGGGATTCGAGCTGGATCAGGGCGTTGCACACTCGGAGAAACAAATTCGTGAGAGCAAGATCCCCAAAAAAGAAGATGAAACCATGATTCCCATATTTACTTCCTCGTTTCATGCGTAGGCCCTGGACCGGGGTCACCGGAAGGGATGGTGGGGGGCTGGCCCGCCGGAGCGGCGGTTACTGGCCGGCCCCGGCGGCATCGAGGAAAACGATGCTGGAGGGATTGCCGACCGGCGTGTAGTGGCCGGTGAATGCGAGGCGGCCGGATGAGGGGTCCACTCTGAAGCTGGTGACGTTGTCGCCGCGCTGGTTACAGGAATAGAGGAACTGCCCGGTGGGATCAAAATTGAAACTGCGAGGGTAGTTTCCGCGGGTCCATTCCTCGCTGATATAAGTCAGGGTCCCGTTTTCGCCGATGGCGAAAATGGCGATGCTGTCATGGAGCCGGTTGCCGGCATAAAGGAAACGCCCGTCTGCGGAGATCATGATTTCCGAGCAGAAATTACTGCCGGCGAAGCCCGGCGGCAGGCTGGAGATGGTCTGCCGCGGGGTCAGCCGTCCCAGGGTGGCATCGTAGTCAAACAGGACAAGATTGGAACCCTCCTCCTGGATCGAATAAAACCAACGACCGTTCGGGTGGAAGTGGAAATGCCGCGGGCCATCTCCGGGCGGCAGGGCGATGGCAGGAGGATCATTCGGGGTCAGCACTCCCTTCTGGTCGTCGAATTTCCAGAGGAAGATCTGATCCAGTCCGAGATCCACGTGCAGCACAAAGCGACCCGCAGGGTCAGCTTGGATCATGTGGGCATGGGTGCGGTCGTGGCCGCTGATGGCAAAACTTCCCGGAGGCGCGTGGGTGGCTTTTTTCGGACCGAGGGAGCCGGCATCGATTTTGATATCCGAGGCCGCGCCCAGACTGCCATCCGGCAGAATCGGCAGCACCGCCACGGAGCCGCCGAAGTAGTTGGCAACGAATAAAAAGCGGCCGTGGGGATGGAGGCTGACATAGGTAGGACCAGCGCCGCCGGCAGGGACGGTATTGAGCAGTTTCAGTTGCCCGTCGGTCCGGTTGATGGCGAAAGCACTGACTGTTCCTTCGTTATGCGCGCCAACACGGTCCGTTTCGTTCGAGGAATACAGGCGGGTTCCGGCAGCGTTGATGACAAGGCAGCTCGGGCTGGTGCCCATCTCCTGCACGCCGGACGCGGTCAGAGCGCCGGTGGTGCGGTCCACCTGAAACAGGTGGATGCCGCGGCCATTGCCCGGAGGCAGGTCCACCTGGGTGGGCAGGACATCGCGGAGCGGGGAACTGAAGGTGCCGACATAAGCGAAGAGCGGCCCTTTGGCCTCGCCCGCCTGCGCCGCGGGCAAACCTGCCAGCAATGGACCGCTGCCGGTCAGGGCGGCGGTGGTTTTCAGAAACGAGCGCCGGGAGGTGACGGAGGAAGGGTTTGCTGGGGCAGGCGGCATGCTGATTTATTGTTAAGATACGGAGCGGGTGCCGGAGGAGGGCCGCCACGTCTCTACGTTGCCGTCCGGCGGTCTTTTGCAGGGGCATCATCCGGGGACGCCCGTGCGGCTTACCCTTGCATGAAATGAATGCCCTGACCGGCGGCGATGGCCATGCCGCGGTCTATGTCAGGACCGCCGGTCTGCGTGCCATCAAGGTGGACGTGGAGTCCATTGCCGTAGGCACGGATCACGGGGGCTTGGCTGGATTCGATGAAAATCGGTTTCATGGAGCAGTGAGGGCGTTGGAATATCCCCCATACGGCGGGACTCTGCAAAAAAAATCCGGGAGGGGTGAATAACACATCTATCCGGGCCGCAGGAGCCAGTGGTTCAAACCAGGCCATGGATCGGTTCGCCTTTGGTCATGGCTTCAAGCACACGCGGGGGAATGCCCGGCATGAGGCGGACTTTTCCGATGTCGAGGAGACTGTGCATGATGGTGGCGATGAGGTCTTTGGTGGTGACGGGTTGCGAGGCGGGTTCGCCGCCGTCACGCGAGGACTGGCCGATCACCTGACCCATTTTCAGGCCGCCGCCGTAGAGGAGGAGCGGCGCAAGATTGCCCCAGTGATCGCGGCCGCCATCCTTGTTGATCGCCGGGGTGCGGCCCATCTCGCCGCAGCAGACCAGCAGGATTTTATCGCTCAAGCCGCGCGCTTCGACATCCTCGATGAACGCGGACACGGCGTGGTCGAAGGGGGCACCGACATATTCCATGCCGGTGGTCATGGGGGCGTTGTTCACATCGGCATGCATGTCCCAGATGAAACTGGTGGTAACGGTGACGAAGCCCGCCCCGCGTTCGCACAGGCGGCGGGCCAGCAGGAGTTGCCGTCCGAGGGTGAGGGCGTTGGTGGCGTAGTGGTCGATGTTTTTCCACTTCTCACTGATGCGGCTGCGCGGGAGCAGTGGGGCGGTGTCATATCGTTCGAGGAGGCGCGGATCCTCGCGGGAGAGATCGAAGGCGTCGAACACCCCGCGGTGCAGGGCATCGAAGGCCTGCTGCTGGAAGCCGTTGAAGCCCGCGACGGTGTCACTGCCGTCGGCCCAGCGTTTCCAGTTATCGAGGGCGCCGAGCAGGGCCCGGCGGTCGTGGAAACGGCCTTCCGGCAGGTTCAGGCGCATGTCCTGCTGGAGGTCTGCGCCGGCGCCCGGGACAAAGGGGGCAAAGGTCCGGCTGAGTTCGCCGGTGGCCTCGAAGTTCCCGAATTCCGTGACCGCTGCTTTGGCCGCTGGATCGACCGAGCGTGGGAACAGGGCCACATTGGTCGGCATGGCCGTGTCGACCCGGGAGGGGCCGGCCACGCTTGAGTAGAGCGAGCCCATGTTGGCCCGGAGGGTGTCTGCGCCGACGAGAGGTTTGATGTCGTGATTCCCGTCACCGGTGGCGAACGAGCGGACGATGCTGAATTTGTGGGCCAGTCTGGCGAGCCGCGGGAGGGTGCTGCCGAAGGTGATGCCCGGCAGGGTGGTTTTGATTTCGCCGGTGGTGCTGCGGATGTGCGATGGCGCGTCCATCTTCGGATCGAAGGTCTCGAATTGTGACGGCCCGCCATGCATGAACAGAAAAATAACGGAACGGTCCTTGAGCGGGCTGTCCGCCCCGGCGGCGGCGGCGCGGACGGCGAATTGATCTTCCATCGTCATTCCGCCCAGGGCCAGCGCGCCGGCGCGGAGGAATTGGCGCCGGTGCCAGCGGCCCGCCTGACGGAAGTGGTCTTGAAAGGTCAGCATCGCGGGTGGGGTTTGAACGGACGTTATAATCGCCGGGGCACGCCGGACGGCGCAAGATATTTTCTGCGCGGGATTCCCCGGGGAAAAGGGCGGGCGGGGAATCGGCCGGCGCCACTCCTGTTGGCCCAGCCCACAGGGGGAAATCCCCATCGGGAGGGTTGGGGCAGTGGGCTGGAGCACCTCCGCCCTCGGCAGGTCATCGGTGAAGAAGTTGCTGCCGCTAAAACTGACACGGCCGGACAACCCGTTGGCGGCAAGGTAGTCCGCAAATACCGGGCCGGCTCCGGGAAGATCATAACCAATCCCCTGCGAATGCGGTTAAGCAGGGTCTTGGCGCTCCAGAAGGCGAAACCGGTTTGCAGGATGTGGTCAGGGGAGATCGGCATGCCGGCAGCCATGTCGGAGCGGCAGGGAATTGACAAGCTCCGGCAGAGCCGACGGTGCGCCTGCGTGGCGCGGGGGCAGGGAGGTTTTTCTTGCCTTGGCGAAATGGAGGGAGTTACTGGAGGGGATGAAGCAATTGCGTTTTCCTTTTTCCCCGGCCGGAGCAGCGGTTAGTTTGCTGGTGGTGGTGCTGGCAGGGTGGGCCGTCTGGGCCCGGGAGGGGCCAGCCGATCTCACCAAGGGATTGCCAGGGCAGTGGCGGTCGGAGAAGCGGGTGATCGATCTTCACATGCACATCGACGGCACGCCGGAGCGGTTTGACCGGGCGGTGCGGATCATGGACAAAGCGGGGGTGGGCATTGGAGTGAATTTGAGTGGAGGCACGGTCACTCCGGAAAAGGACGGGAAATCCGCCTTCGAAAAAGTGAAGGCATTGGCGGATGGGCGGCATCCAGGCCGGTTTGTGCACTACCTGAATTTGGATTATGCGGCGTGGGACGAGCCGGATTTCAGTGCGAGGGCGGCGAAACAAATCGAGGAGGGCCACCGGCTGGGAGCGGCTGGCTTGAAGGAATACAAACGGCTCGGGTTGTTCCTGAAGGATAAAAATCAAAAGCTCATTTCCATCGATGATGCGCGGCTCGACGCGGTGTGGGCCAAATGCGGCGAATTGGGCCTGCCAGTTTCCGTCCATGTGGCGGACCCGGAGGCCTTCTGGAAGGCGTTTGATAGCAACAACGAGCGGTGGAAGGAACTGAAGGACCACCGTAACTGGTGGTTCGGGGATGACGCGAAATTCCCCAAACGGGAGGAATTGCTGGAGGCGCTGAACCGGGTGATTGCGCGGCATCCGGAAACGACGTTTGTCTGCGTGCATTTTGCCAACAATGCGGAGGACCTGGCGTGGGTGGACCGGATGCTGGACAAATATCCCAACATGATGGCTGACCTCGCGGCGCGCATCCCGGAGATCGGCCGTCAGGCGCCGGAGGAAGTGCGCCGGGTCTTCACCAAACAGGCGGACCGCATTCTTTTCGCCACTGACTTCATGGTGTATGACCGGCTGATTCTCGGCTCTGCCGGCGATGACGAACGCCCGACCGATGACGATGGGGTAACGTTTTACGACAAATGCTGGCGCTGGCTGGAAACCAACGACCGGGACTGGGCCCATATGACGCCAATCCAGGGGGACTGGACCATCAGTGCCATCGGCCTGCCTCCGGAGGTGACCCGCAAAATCTATTTCGACAATGCCCGCCGTCTGTTGGCAAAGTCGTTGCCTCTGCCGGTGATGTCGGCGATGCGGGCGGCCGCGGATTTTGCGCCGGACGGCAAACTGGACGACGCCGCATGGGCGGGGGCAACTCCGGTGAGAGTGGAGTATCAGTCCGGTGATGCCGTGGCCTTGCCTGCCCTGAGCACAACGGTCCGTGCGTTGTGGAGCGATGCCTATTTGTATCTGGCATACGAAAGTCCGTTCACCAAATTGAACACCTTCACCCCGGTGAGTGCCACGGAGCGCCTGGGGTTATGGGACAATGATGTGGTGGAGGCCTTCATTGCTACGGATCCCGGCTCTCTCCAAAGCTATACAGAATACGAATGGGCGCCGACCGGTGAGCAGTTGGATCTGAAGCTGGACCCGGCCGGGAAGGATTTCCCATGGAGCAGCGGCATGGAAAGCGCCGTCACCGTGGATGAAACCGCCAAAGTCTGGCGGGTGGAAGTGCGCATCCCCATGAAAGCGCTTACCTCCACGCCTCCTCAGGCGGGAACCAAATGGCGGATCAATTTTTTCCGTCATGACAAGGAGCATGGAGCAGGCCTGGCCTGGAATCCGGCCCTTACCGGCACGTTCCACACGCCAGAGCGCTTCGGCTGGATCGAGTTGACCGGACCTTGATGCCAGCGGAGGAACCCTCAGGAGCTTTCAGGGGTTCCTGGTGGAGGCGGTGCCGTCCGGACGTGATGGATGGGCCGGCTCAAATAAGCCCGGACTTAAGAAGACATTAGGCCAGAGTCTCCAAAGGGCAGGTTGGCTTTATAGCGGCTGAAAACAGATGACCGGGGTTGGCAGCCCCTAACCTGCTACTTTCTTCACAAAACACGCCTTCAGGCCAATGGCGATGCCGTTCATTTTGCAGGAAATTTCGTGATCCCCCTCCACCAGGCGGATCGGCTTGGATTTGGTGCCGGTTTTCAGGACATCCGATGAGCCTTTCAGTTTGAGATCCTTGATCATGGCCACCACGTCGCCGTCGGCGAGGACATTGCCGTAGGCATCCTTGACGACGCGGTCGACGGCCGGGCTGTCGGCATCGGCGGCGGTGTTGAGGGGCCATTCGTGGCCACAGATGGAGCATTCGTAATGGTCCGCCTGTTCAAGAACATCGGTCATTTCACACATCGGACAGGCGGGTTGGCTCATATCTTCTCAAAAACGACGGGGTCCGGCGTGAACTCAACCGCTGACTCGCACGTTCGGCGGGGGATCAGGGAAGCGCCTTCAGATAAACACTGGCCACGCGCAGCGGTTGGTCGGATTTGAGGGAAATCTCCACCGGCCCCGCTGGGACTGTCAGCGGCTGCCCCGTTTCAGGGGTGGCCCCTTCCGGGCGGCATTCCACCTGATTGCCGGTGCGGGTGACCAGATAGCGGGTCCACTTGCCGGTGGCCTGGCCTGGCAGGGCCTGCCCATTCAAGCAGACGGGCAGGGGAGCGGTGGCGTCCTTGGATTCTGTGCGCACATCGAACTGCAGGCGGAAGTCGCCGGGCTTCCGGTTGAGCGTCAGCACGCCGTCCTTGCCCGGGGAGACCAGTTCCCAATCCTCCGCCCGCCAAGTCCCGGCCCCGGTGCCGGCGGTCCATCCTTTGAGGCTGCGGCCATCATACAGACTCAGGCTGCCATCCCACAGGGGCGCGGTTTGCTCCGGGGTGGCCTTGCCTCCGGGCAATTCCTTGATGCGCAAATTCCGCCAATCCACGACGCCACCTTCGCTTTCGAGGGCGATATAACCTTTGCGCCAGGTGCAGTTTTCCCCGCCGCTCACTTCTTTGCCGTTCACAGCCAGGCGCAAGGTGCCGTCCTGACAGGTAATCCGGTAATGATTCCATTGCGGCGAGGCCATGCTGCGTTCCTCGCTGGGAAAGCTGCGCTGCCCGGCGTGGCGGCCGAAGGGCTGCATGGTGGAGCCATGAATCGGAAAGACATCGCCATGGGTGGTGAACCAATCGCTCTTCCCGTAGGCATGATCCAGCACCTGCACCTCGATGGCGCGGAGAAACGGCTGGCCGGGGGCGGAGAGCGGTCCGGCCCAGATGAAGACTCCCGCATTGCCGCCGGGTTTCAGATGCCGCCATTCCAGCTCCAGGATGAAGTTCTCGTAGTGCCGCTCCGTACGCAGGGCCCCGGTCGGCACCCCATCACAATGCAGCATCCCTTCCTGCACGGTCCAAGTTTCCGGGGCGCAGTTCACGTTGACCCAGCCGGTCAGATCCTTGCCATTGAACAAGGGGGTGAATCCCTCCTCCTGCGCCAGGAGGGGCGAGGCGAAGGCGAGCAGGAGAAAGAGGCGGCGAATCATGTGCTTCCTTTACGGGGGATTCCGGTCCGCTTCATCAGGCAATCCCAGCCTTCGGGTCCGGCGGCTTCCACGCAGGAGGCCGCAAATTTTCTTGGCAGCGCGAGGGGAATGGTAATAGTATTGCGTTTGCATTAAAAAAACCATGATTCCTCCCCGCTGTCCTGCTCACGCCCCAGCCGTTTCCCGGAAGGGAGACGGGGCGCCCAGGGACTTTCCCATGGCAGTGCCGTCCTGACCTTCCCCCGGGACGCCGTGCCGCCTCCAACCTTTCCCCTGTAATTTGTTAGAATGTCTCTTTCACTCTCCCGATTGGTTCCTCGGCCGGTGCTCCTCCCGGTGGTTTATTTGGCGGTCCTGCTCCCGGGCGTCTTGTCCGCCGCGCCGCCGGCCGGCCTGCGGTTCGTGGAGCGTCCCGGGGCGATTGATTTCGCGGCCACCTGGAAACCGGCCCCTGCCTACACCGGGATGAAAGATGGGGCCTTCGCGGGAGGCGGGGTGGCGGTGGGCGACGTCACAGGAGACGGTTTGGCGGATGTCTATCTCTCCCGGCCCAGCGGGGGAGGCCGGCTCTTCAAGAATGAAGGGGGCTTCAGGTTCACGGATATCACCCAGCAGTCGGGCCTCGCGGCGGATGCCGCCAACTGGGCCTCCGGCAGCACCATGGCGGATGTCGACAACGACGGGGATCTGGACCTCTCGGTGTGTGCTTATGATGGACCACCCCGCCTGTTCCTCAATGATGGCCAAGGAGTCTTCCGGGACGTGGCAGCGGCCGCAGGACTGGCTTTCAAAGGCGCGGGGATCACCCTCGCCTGGGCCGACATGGACCGGGACGGCGACGCCGACGCCTATCTGGTAACCAGCCGGGCTTATGATTCAGAGAAAATCTCCCCGGCCGATGTGCAACGCCTGCGTGAGATTGAAAAACGGCTTACCAAAGACCCGGTCTCGGGCGCCCTGCTGGTGCCGCCCGAAATGCGGGAGGAATTCAGCGTCATGATGCGGCCGGGAGCCCCCTATCTGGTCAAGGCGGGGCAAATCGACCGTCTTTACCGCAATGACGGCCCAGGTCCGGATGGCGTGCCGGTTTTCCGGGATATCACCACCGCGGCCGGGCTGACGGATTATGGCCGCGGGCTGGCGGCGCAGTGGTGGGATTACGATGCTGACGGGTTTCCGGACCTCTATGTCGCCAACGATTTCTTCGGTCCTGACCGGCTTTGGCATAACAAGGGCGATGGCACCTTCGAGGACAAGGCCCCCGCCTTGCTGCGGCACACCCCGTGGTTTTCCATGGGCTGCGACAGTGGCGATCTCAACAATGACGGGCGGATCGATTTCATGGCTTCAGACATGGCGGGATCGTCCCATTACAAGGATAAGATGGGCATGGGAAGCATGGACAAAAACGGGTGGTTTCTCGAAATGGGGACGCCCCGCCAATACATGCGGAATGCGGTATATCTCAATTCCGGAGAAGGCCTGCCTTTCATGGAATGTGCGCACCAGCTGCGTATCGCCGCCACGGACTGGACCTGGGCCGTAAAATTCGCTGACATGGACTGCGATGGCTGGCTGGATCTCTTTGTGACCAATGGCATGACCGGGGATTATTTGAACTCCGACCTTGTGGCGGCCAATCCCGGCGGAGGTCCAGTGAATCAGGCTCCACCCAAACCGGACCGCGATATGGCCTTCCGCAATGCCGGCGCGGGGCAGGGGGGCGGGTGGTCTGCCTCGTTCGAAAATACCGGCAAGGCCTGGGGCCTCGACCGTGAAGGCATCAGTTTCGGGGCGGCGTGGGGAGATCTGGATGCGGATGGTGATCCTGATTTGGTCGTGAACAATTTTGATGAAGCCTGCACGGTTTACGAAAACGGCACGCCGGCCGCGGAGGCCGGGCGCCTGGTGGTGCGGCTCCGTGGGGTGCAGTCCAACCGTGCCGGGCTGGGGGCGCGGGTGATCCTGACGGCCGGGGGTATCCCGCAAACCCGCGAGATCTCGTCCGCCCGGGGGTTTTTCAGTTCTGATGAGCCCGTGGCGTTTTTTGGATTGGGCAAGGCAAGGGCGGAGCGTCTCGAAGTCCGCTGGCCGTCCGGCAAGGTACAGATCCTGACCGGGATTCCGGCCGGCCCGGTCCTGACCCTGACCGAGGACGGTGACCCCGCGCCGCTGGAGAAAGCGGCCCCAAGGTTATTCCGTGCCAGCGATAGTCTGGCCCTCCCCCACCGGGAAAGCGGATTCGATGACTTTGCGGTGCAACCCCTCCTGCCCAACCGGCTCTCGCGTCAGGGACCGGGGCAGGCGTGGGCCGATGTGGACGGGGATGGCGACTTCGACCTCTTCCAGGGAGGCCCCGCCGGCAGCGCGGGACGTCTCGTGTTCAACGATGGTCCTGACGAAACCGGCAAGCCGCGTTTCTCGATAAAATCGACCGCTCCCTTTGATGCCGATGCGGCATCCGAGGATATGGGAGTGCTCTTTTTCGATGCTGACCGCGATGGGGACGATGATCTGTATGTCGTCAGTGGAGGCGTGGAAGCCGCTGCCGGCACCGCGCTCTATCAGGACCGGCTTTATATCAATGATGGCAGAGGCAATTTCATGAAAGCCTCCGCCGGCACGTTGCCGGAAGAAGTGGATAGTGGCTCCTGTGTTGGCGCGGCGGACTTTGATCACGATGGAGACCTTGATCTTTTTGTGGGGGGGCGGGTCCATCCCGGCAAATATCCCACCAGTCCCGGGAGCCGTCTGCTGCGGAACGATGGCGGGAAATTCAGCGACATTACGACCGGAGTGGCACCGGCTTTGGCCACCACGCGTCTGGTCACGGCAGCGATCTGGGCCGATCTGGACCAGGATTCCTGGCCGGAACTGGTGCTGGCTTCGGAATGGGGGACGGTGCAGGTCTTCCAAAACACCAAAGGCCGGCTCACCCCGCTGGAGACGGCGGCGGGAGCCCTCACCGGGTGGTGGAACAGTCTCGCCGCCGCTGATCTGGATGGCGATGGCAGGCTGGATCTCATCGCGGGTAACTACGGTCTTAATACCAAGTATCACCCTTCCCCGGGACATCCGGCGGTCATTTATTATGGTGATTTCGATGATAGTGGCCATCCCCAGGTGGTCGAAGCCAAGACCCTGACGGACGGCACGGTGCTTCCGGTCCGGGGCAAGAGTTGTTCCCAGGCGGCGATGCCGATCCTGCGCTCCAAGTTCCCCAAATTCCATGACTTCGCCTCGTCGGATCTGAATGGGATCTATACCGAACAAAAGCTGGCGGGAGCGGTGCGGTTGGAAGCCGTCAATCTGGAGAGCGCGGTGTTTTGGAATGAAACCTCCGGCCCCGGCAAGGTGGCCCTCCGGCATCAACCGTTGCCTTCCCTGGCACAGATCGCGCCAGTCTTCGGCATTACCCTGGTGGACGTGGACGGCGATGGTGACAGCGACGTGGTGCTCGCGCAAAATTCCTACAGTCCGCAGCGGGAAACCGGGAATATGGACGGCGGGGTTTCCCTGCTGCTGCAGAATGACGGCGCGCGCAAATTCTCCGCGATCTGGCCGGACCGCAGCGGGATCGCGGTGGCGGCCGATGCCAAATCCCTCACCTCTGTGCCGCTTTCGGGGACGGCCTCTCCCTCGCTCTACTTCGGGGTCAACCATAGCCCCTCACAGATCTTCCTGCCAGAGGCCGCGGCCGCCCCGCAGACCGGAATCAGCCTCCGGGGGGCTCCTGGAAATCCCCATGCCATCGGCGCCCGGGTCACGTTTGTCCTGCCCTCTGGAGCCACCCAAATCAGGGATCTTTCCGCAGGCGGGGGATACCTGTCCCAGGAACCGCCCGTCGTTTTCGTCCCCGCCACGGTCAGCCGGATCAAGGTGCGATGGCCGGATGGCAGGGAGTCCAACCACGCCATCAAGGGCGCCCGGGTCACGGTGGGGCCATCCGGTCCGTAGGCGGCCGGTCCGGCGCTTCCCCTCATCCATCAACGGCCGGACTTCTCAAGATGGGGCCGCAGGATCCGGCTCCAGATTTCATAACCGGCGGGGCTGAGGTGCAGGCCGTCTTTTTGATAGAGTTCGGGCCGCAGGGTGCCCCCGGGACCGAGGAGCGGGGTGGCGAGGTCCAGATACTGTAGTTTGTCAGGCTGGGTGGCGCAGTGTTTTTCGATCAGGGCATTGGCTTCGCTCTGGAGGGGCCGCAGTTTCTGGCGGGCGATGCTGGGCTTGATGGGGATGAAGAGGATGCGGCAGTCCGGGAGATCTTTCTGGATGGTGGCGGCGAAGGCCTTGAAGTTGTCCGCGATCCGGGTGGCGGTATGCCCCTCGGAGGAATCGTTATCCCCGGCATAAAGCACGATCAGCCGGGGTTTCCACGGCAGCAGTAAACGGGGGGCAAACCAGGTGGAATCCGCTATGATGGATCCGCCGAAACCACAATTCACGAGGGGCAGGTCCGGAAAGCTTTTCTTCAGGTCCCACAACCGGATGCTGGAACTGCCCGCAAACACCACCCCGTCCGGTGCTGGCGGTGCTTCCTTCAGCCGGGTTTCGATCTTCGCGACTTCTGCTTCCCATCGGGCCGGCCCGGTGGGCTTTTTAGGAGCCTCCTGGGCTGAAAGGGAAAACACGGTGAAGAGGAGCAGGAGTAGCAGGCGCATGAGGGGAAAGACAGGAGACAGCTCAACGTGGGGGCCAGGGCTATCAACCAGGAACCTCAGTGGCTTATTTCACCGGGGCGAGTAAAACCATTCTCACATCCATCACGGCCGCGGCGGTTTTGGTTTGCGGGGCGAGGGTCAGACGGGTGCGGCCGGCGGGGAGGTCGGCTTCCCCCACGACGACGGGGCGGAAGTCCTGGAACCCATTCGTCTCCTGGACGGTGAAGGGAAGCGCGGTGCTGCCAACCATCACATGGACCAGGCTGCCGCCGTTTCCTTTGCCGCAGCCCTGCATCACGGTGATCCGATACCGCCCGGGAGCCGGCACTTGGAGGTCCCAGGCCGCCTGGTCTTCTTTCCGGGTCCAGAACCCGAGGGTATTTTTCTTCGGGTTGGGCTCGTAGCGCAGCATGGTGCCGATGACTTCGGCGTCGGAGGCGTGGAGTTCGATGGCCCCGCTCTTTTTGGGGCGGGCGAGGTTCCAGGTGGCGAGGGGATCATAGTCCGGATTGGGTCCCTGCATGGGCTGGGCGTTGACGGATTTTTTCCAGTCGTTCAGCCGGGTCAGGAGCTGATTGACCAGCAGGGGCTGGGTGCGGGCGAGGTCCTGGGTTTCAGACGGGTCGTCGCGGAGGTTGTACAGTTCGAGATGGCTGTCGTCATAGGATTCGATCAGCTTCCAGTCGCCATGGCGGATGCTGCCGGCGGGGAAGCCCATTTGATTGCTGTAGTGTGGATAGTGCCAGCAGAGGGTGTCGCGGGCGGGGTGCTTTCCAGTGGTCAGAAATGAACTGAGGTCGAGACCATCCACGTGGTCCGGGGCGGGCAGGCCCGCGAAGGACATCAGGGTGGGGAGGAGGTCCGTGGCCATGATGGGAGTGGCGTCGGTTTTTCCGGCGGGAAGCTGGCCGGGCCAGCGCATGATCCAGGGGACGCGGGTGCCGCCTTCATAGAGGCAGCCCTTGCCGCCGCGCAGGGGAGCATTGCTGGTGGCGGGGGTGCGGATGCCTTCCATGGTGGAAAGTCCGCCATTGTCCGACATGAAGATGACGAGGGTATCGGCGGTGCGGCCCTGGGTTTCGAGGGCGGTCAGGAGGCGGCCGGTGCAATCGTCGAGCGTGGCCATCATGGCGGCGTAGGTTGGATTGGATGCTTTGTTATATTGCTCCTCCAGTCCAGGTTTGGCGCCGAGCGGGATGTGCGGCGTGTTGTGGGCCAGGTAGCAGAAGAAGGGACGGCCCTTCGGCTGCTCACTGATCCACGTGATCGCTTTATCCGTCAGGTCGTATTCGCCTTTGCCCCCTTCCGTATCGGTGGGCGTGGTGTTCGCCTGCCCATTGTAATAATGATCGAATCCCTGCTCGGCAGGACTGAAGTTTGGTCCACCAAGGTGCCATTTGCCAAACAGGGCGCTGGTATAACCGGCGGGCTGGAGGCGTTCGGGCAGGGTTTGTTCCTCCAGTGGCAGATTCAGGGCGATCTGCGGGCGGATCATTTTTTGCGAGGGCAGGACCGGGCGGCCGGGGATGAAATCCGTGAGGTTCAGCCGGGCCGGGGTGCGCCCGGTCATGAGGGCGGCGCGGTTGGCGGAGCAGATCGGCTGGGCGGCGTAGGCCTGGGTGAAGCGGATGCCTTCGGCGGCCAGTTTGTCGAGGTGGGGGGTGTTTTTCCAGGAGGAGCCATAACATCCGAGGTCGGACCAGCCGAGATCATCGGTGAGGATGAACACGATGTTGGGCGGGGCCGCGGCGGCGCAGGCGGAGGCTCCGAAACACCAAAGGCAGCAGACGGTCAGAATGGAACGGATCATGAAGTTGAGTATGGCACAGAAATCGGCACGCCCTGCAACGCATTTGCGGGTTGGTGAATTCCGGCTTCACTGCCGGCCATGTCTGATTCCCCCGCTTCCCCGTCCGCCGCGCTGGACGTCCTGACCCGCTATTACGCCGCCTTCAATGCCGGTGACCACGCCGGCATGCTGGCGCTGCTGCGGGAGGATGTGGCGCATGATACCAACCAGGGCGACCGGGAAACCGGGCGGGACGCCTTTGCGGCCTTCCTCGGGCGCATGCAGCGCTGTTATGCCGAGCAATTGGTGGACTTGGTGCTCTGGGCCGATCCCACCGGCACCCGGGCCGCCGCGGAATTTACCGTGCTGGGCACTTATCTGGCAACGGATGACGGCCTCCCAACGGCCAGTGGCCAGACCTACCGCCTGCCGGCAGGGGCCTTTTTCACCTTGCGGGACGGCCTGATCGGGCGGGTGACCATGTATTACAACCTGACGGACTGGCTGCGGCAGGTGGGGGCCCCGCCTGCCTGAACGGGGGCAGGCACCCGGCTGCACCTTAAATTTTCCAGAAGTTCATTTTTCCATTTGCGAACCGCCGGAACGCATCCATACTCGCCATCCTGTTCCGCGCGGTCCTTCAAGGCCGTTCTGGAGTGGTAGCTCAATGGTTAGAGCGCTGCCCTGTCACGGCAGAGGTTGCGGGTTCGAGTCCCGTCCGCTCCGCCACCCCTCTTTACGCAGATAGCGTTTCATCAGAGGGGACGGTGGGAAAGATTGATGATTGCTCTGCCCGGGGCTTTTCGTATAGAAAACCAGCGCTGCCGGGCTCCCAGATGAAACGGGCCCTCATCGCCTTTTCCCATTCCATGAAACTACATCCTATCGTTTTTCCGGCCCTCGCGCTTGCGGGAGCCTTCACCTTTGCTTTTGCCCAGGAGAAAAAGGAGCCCAACTTCACCGTCTCTCCCGACAAGATTGCCAAAATCGATGCCTCGTTGCCGGGCAAGACTCCGGCCCCGGTCGGGAAAAAGCATGAAGTCCTTGTTTTTACCCGTACGGTGGGATTCCGGCACGGTTCCATTCCGGTGGGCGTGGAAGCGATGAAGCGGATGGGTGAAAAGACGGGCTTGTTCCACGTGACGCACACCGAGGATCCCGCGGCTTTTGAAGCGGACAGCCTGAAGAAATTCGACGCCATCTTTATGCTGAATACCACCAACGAGGTCTTCGATACCGGCGACAAAGCCGTTGAGGAGCGCCTCAAAGCAAATCTGCTGGCCTTTGTGGACAGCGGCAAAGGCATCGTGGGCATCCACAGTGCGACGGATACCTACAAGGGGTGGAAGGAATACAACGAGATGATGGGTGGCGCCTTCGTGAAGCATCCCTGGAATTCCGGCGACACGGTGCGGGTGAAAAACCTGGACCCGAAACATCCGGTGAACGCCTCGTTCAAAGGCGAAGGCATCACCTTGAAGGACGAAATC
>CAIZWU010000054.1 GCA_903936775.1 uncultured bacterium
ACGGTCCGCGCCGTCGCCCTCCGCATTGAACCACCCTTGGTAGCCGCACATGACTTTGCCTGTCAGGGTGCTGGTATCCACGCCGCGGACGCCCGGGCCTTGAAAGGGGCGCAGGGTTTCCGCATTGACGGCGTCCAGCTCCGCCTGGGTCGACGCGCGCAGGGGAGACGTGACGAAAGCTGTGAATAGCAGGAGAACGATCAGGAAATGGCGAAGCATCATGGGCGGGGAAGTCAGTGGACGTTGGTGGTCAACGCCGCGGCCGGGAGAGTCCAGGGAAAAGCACGGGTGCAACGAGGATTGCGAAGGCGGCGGATAGACGAGCCGGATGGCGAGGGAGAGGAGGTGGGACAGCAAGGTGAGGGACATCAGCACGAGGAGGATCGTGGCGGCGGTGGGGTGCCAGAGGGGATGGTCGTCAGGCAGCGGATGGGTATTCTGGAAGAAGCCGGCAGAGCCCCAGACGAGTCCGCCGATCACGCAGGTTTGGAAGAGGAGACGGCCAAGGGGGAGTCTTTCGAAGCGGGTGAAGGCCGCACCGTAGGCGCCGCAGCCCCAATAGAGCAGGATAACGATGAGCACGGGGATGACGAGTGGCAAGACTAGCCAGACAAGGGCGATGCTCATGAAGATCGCGCCAAAGCCAAGCAGGCCGGAAGCCACCACCCCGGTCAGGGCGGTGATGATGTTGATGACGCGGGCTGCCTTGGGCAGGGGGAGATCAGGCACGGGGGTGGGCGGCATCATAGACTTGCTTCATGCGGGTGGTGGGATAAGTTGGTAATTTGCGTGGCGATTTTAACTTCCGTAAAGTCTGAAACCCGTGTCCAACGAGTGCAGGGATAAAATTATGCTCTACACCTTCTACACGTTTTATAATTCTGTTATTGATATTCGCCAAATAACTGCGCCCGACACGAATTCGGCTGTATTGATTTGGCGCAGATCCCTTCCTTTTCCGACTGCTTACGACGAACACATTGAGGACGATGATTTCACCGCAGTTGAGGGCACTGTTAATTGCTGGTGCACCACATGCCTGGATGCGTCTGAGAGCTTGGTGATGGCCCATCTGGTTTTAACTGTAGCGGAAAAGACTCTGTAGCGTTTCCCCCGCTGATGGGTTCAACTTGCCCCGCATATTAGCGAAGCAGCCAAACAGGCCGGAAGCCACTACACCGGTCAGGGTGAGGTCAGGCGCGGGGGTGGGCGGCATCATAGACCTGCTTCATGCGGGTGGTGGAGACGTGGGTGTAGATCTGGGTGGTGCTGAGGTTGGCGTGGCCGAGGAGCTCCTGGACGCTGCGGAGGTCGGCGCCGTTGTTGAGGAGGTGGGTGGCGAAGCTGTGCCGGAGTTTGTGAGGGCTGACCTTGAAGCCGATGGTGGAGTGGCGCAGGTATTTCTGCAGGAGGTCGTTGACGGCACGCATGGTGATGCGGCGGCGGAGCTTGCTGAGGAAGAGGGGGCCGTCGTGGACGCCGGCAGCGACGCGATAGTGCTGGATGGCGCGGAGGGCGGGGCCGCCGACGGGACAGAGGCGGTCTTTGCGGCCTTTGCCGGTGACGCGGAGGCTTTCTTCGAGGTGGTTGATGTCGCCGACGTCGAGTTTGACGAGCTCGTGGAGGCGGAGGCCGGTGCTGTAGAAAAGCTCGAGGATGGCGGCGTCGCGCTGGGGAGCCCAGACGGCGGAGCGTTGGGCGCCGTCGGGTTTGAGGGTGAGGGGGAGGGTGAGCAGCTCGTCGATCTGGCCGAGGGTGAGGACGACGGGGAGGGAGCGCTGGGCTTTGGGGAGCTGGACTTCGAGGAGGGGATTGGCGGTAAGGCCGGCGCGGCGGGTGAGGAATTTGAAGAAGCTGCGGAGGGCGGCGAATTGGACGCGGATGGTGGCGCGGCCGAGTTCGCGTTTCATGAGGAGGAAGAGCCAGGCGCGGAAGTCGTCGGCGGTGAGGTCGGGCCAGGCGCGGAAGGCGGGGAAGCCGGTGCGGAGGGCGCGGAGGCCCTGGGCGTAGTTCTTCAGGGTGAGGGCGGAGGCGTTGCGCTCGACCTGCATGAATTGCAGGAATTGGGTTTCGAGGGGGTCGGGGACGTCGGGCAGGGCCGGGGATGAGGGGGAGCGCGGGGCCTTGGCGGGACGGCCGGATTTCCGGGGGATTTTGGAGTCGCGGGGGCGTTCGTCGTCTGTTTTGGAAGCAGCGCGGCGGGGGGCGCGGAGAGGGGCAGGTTTTGACGGCACACCTTAATTATGGACATTTCAGAGATAATTGCAAATTGAGGAATTGGGGGGTGTCGCTGGATGCAATAGACATTGCCCGAAGTGCAAAAGCGGGATTAATTGCCAATCCACCGTGTCCGTCATGTCCCTTCCGCAAATCTCCGGCTATCAATTGAAGTCCCGCTTGGGGCAGGGGGCGTTTGGGACGGTGTATCAGGGCTTGTGGAATGGGGACTTCATCTGTGCGGTGAAGGTGCTGGAGGAGGGGGCGCTGCACCGGGATTATCTGACCCGGGTGCTGGAGCAGCTGCAGGACCTGCCGCCGCATGCGGGGCTGCTGCCGGTGTATGCTTTTGATTTGGAGGATGAGGTGCCGCACATCAGTATGGCGCTGCTGCCGGATGGGGTGGTGACTTTCGATGATCTGGCGGGCCAACTGACGCAGGAGGAGGCGTGGACCTTGCTGCGGCAGTTGGCGGAGGCGCTGGCCTGGCTGCACGGACATGGCTTGGTGCATGCGGGGCTGACGGGGGGGAATGTGATGGTGGTGGCGGAAGAGGATGGCACGCCGCGGGCGTTGTTGACGGATGTGGGTCAGGCATGGCTGGGGGATGGGACGATGGAGCGGCTGCATGATCAGGCGCCGTATGTGCCGCCGGAGCGTTGGTTGGAGCCGGGCCGGGTGCTGCAGGATGGTCATGCGGAGACGTGGGATGTGTATGCTTTCGGAGTGCTGGCGTGGCGGTTGCTCAACGGGCGCTGGCCGCGGGCGAACAAGCTGTTTGACCGGGTGCTGGCCTCCAAGGGGGAAATCCTGACGGTGGACCCGCCGGCCTTTGCGGAATGGCTGATCGAGGAACCGGCCCCAGCCTGGCTGGGGATTTCAAAGGAGTCCGCCGGGAAACAGGCGCGGGCCATGGTGCTGCGGTGTCTGGCGATTGATCCGGCGGAGCGCCCGGCGTCCATGATGGAAGTGGCCAGGGTGTTGCGGGAGTGCTTTGAGGCCACCCCTGACAAATTGCCGGCTATGGAGACTGGGCCGGATGCGGTGACCATGCCGGTGCCATTGGCTAGTGATGCGTGGTTCACCACGGTGCCGCTGGCTCAGGCGGCGCAGGTGGCGCGGCCTGAGGAAACATCGCAGCCGGTGGCCCTGAAATTGGAGGGGCTGTGGGATATTCCGGAGGACAAGACCCTCTCCGGAACCAACGCCGCGACTGCCCTGACTAATGGGGGCGGAGTTTTCTCGGAACGGGACACCGAGGTCTGGACCATTCCCCGTGAGAAGACCGGGCCGGTCGCCCCTGCGGAGGACGGGACGGTTTCTGAGCCGGTGGCCGCAGCTGCCCTGACGGCTCCGGTTCTGGCGGAGCGGAAAACCAAAACACCGGAGATTTCCGGGGCAGGGCGGCGTCTGGCGCTGGCGGCCTCCTGGGCGCTGGCCCTCGGGGGAGGCGCGGCGGCCTTCCACTACGATCAGGAAGGGCAACGCATCGCGGGCGAGTTGGAACAGGTGAAGCAGGAAGCCAGTCAGGTCCGCGGGGAGGCCGCGCTGGCGGATGAAAAAGTCAGGAAGATGGAGGCGGAGCAGAACAGCGCGAAACTTGCGGGGTTGGCTGCGGCCCGTGATGAATGGTCCGGACTGGTGTCCACGCTGTTGGCGGCCCGTCCGGTGGAGCCAGTGGCGCTGGAAGCATGGAAGCCGGCGGCGGCGCCGGTGGCGGACCGGTTGAAGGCGGCGCTGGCGGCGGCGGATTCCGAGCCTTCCCTGACGGCCGGCGGTCTGGAACCGGGCTGGCAATTGGCGGAATTGTTTTCGGTGCTGGGCCGCAAGGATGAGGCGCTGCCCCTGCTGGAAAAACTGGCGCGGGATTTGGAAGTGGGGGGAGCGGGCGGAGGAACTCCTGATGGGGCGCGGCAATTGCTGGGGGCCCGGATCGGCAGCCGCCGGGGGGGCATTCTCCTGGAAGATCTGAAAGCGATGGAAGCGGCCTTGCTGCTGACGGAGGCCTCCCAGGCGTATGAAGGGTGGTTGATGACGAATCCTGACCGGCATGAGGTGGAGCGGGAGTTTGCGGTGACTTCCCTGCTGGAAGGCCGCGCCCTGATCGAGCGTCAGCAACTGGACGCCGCCCGCACTGCCCTGAGCCGGGTGGCCGGTCTGCTGGGCCAGCCGGAGGAACCGGGGTTTCTGCCGCAGGATTATTTTACCCTGACCGATACCTTGTTTGCGCTGGCTGGAATGGACGGCGTGGGCGGAAAGCTGGAGCAGGCGATCGGCCAGCATATGACGGCGGTGCGCCTGCTGGTGGCCTATGACCAGGTCAACCGGATGTCGGTCCCCTGCCGCCGGCGGCTGGCGGATGGCTACTTCGGGCTGGGCAAGCTGCTGACCAAAAATGGCACCCCGCGGGATGCCAGTGTGGCCTTCAGTGAAGCGGTGAAGCTGCTGAGCGAACTCTCCAATGAAACGCCGGCGGAATCTTTTTACCGGCTCCAGCTGGCTCTCACGTATAACGAGGTGGCGCAATTGATCCGCACCTCGCGGCCCAACGCGGCGGGAGCAAAGGAAGCGCTCGAATATCAGGATTTCAGCGTGACCATCCTGCGGAATCTGAATGAGGCCAACACCCTCGATAACCAATTCCGCCAGCACCTCGCCGCTTCCCTCGTGCTCAACGGGGAACTGCATGAACTGGCGGGGGAACCGAAAACCGGACTGACCCGCCACACGGAAGCGCTGACCCTGCTGGAGGAGTTGCTGGCGGAACCAACCGTGGCGGAAAACGACCACCGGGATTGCCGCCGCCTCTTGGCCCGTGCCTGGACTGCTACCGGCGGCATCCAGGAAAAAGCTGGACGGAAGGACGAAGCCATCGCCAGTCTCAGCAAAGCGCTGGAGGCCTGGAGTGGCTTTGCGGTGGACGATCCCGCCGCTGATCAGAATGTGGCCTCCACCCGGGAGCGGCTGCGCAAGCTGAAGCCTGAAAGCTGATCCTGGGATGAGCCACCATGACGCTCCCGACAGCCGCGGGGCTTCTGCCTGACGATATTTTTATGAAAACCGCGATCTATCCCGGGAGCTTTGATCCCATCACCAACGGCCATCTCGATGTAATCGAGCGGGCGGCGAAGCTTTTTGATCATCTGATCATCGCTGTGGCCAATAACAGTGAGAAGCGCCCGCTGTTTCCAACCGAGGAAAGGGTGCGCCTGATTGAGGAAAGCGTGGTGGGTCTGGCTTCGGTGGAGGTGACCTCGTTCCGGGGATTGCTGGTGAATTTTGCCAGTGAGCGCGGGGCGCTGGTAGTGGTGCGGGGCCTGCGGGCGGTGACGGATTTTGAATATGAATTCCAGATGGCGTTGATGAACCGGACCTTGCGGGATGAAGTGGAAACTGTCTTTCTGGCGGCCCGGGAGGAGTATACCTATCTGAGTTCCCGCATCATCAAGGAGGTGGCCCGTCTGGGTGGTGATGTCAGTGGCATGGTGCCGCCTCCGGTGGCTCTGGCGCTGCCGGCAGCTTTGGGCCGGGCCTCCGCCTCCTGATTTTCCCCGCCTTGCCGCCCCGGACTCCTTACCTTACGCTCCCGTATGATCCGCCGCTTTTTCACCGTCGCCTGCTGTGTGGCGGGCAGCCTGAATTCCTCGCCCGCCCAGCCAGGCGATCCGGTGCCGCCCGTCGCCGAAATTGTGGTGGAACCGGATGCGCCCATCCCGCGTCCGGAGATCGTGGAGGAGGCGGAGCCAGTCCCGGCTGCCCCTGGAATTCCCAAGGCGGTCCCGGTTGAGGACGATGAAGAACCCCTCACGGTCAAAGCCGTGCCGGTGCCGGAGGAAGCGGAGCCACTCACGGTGAAGCCGGTGCCCTCTGATGAAGCCGAGCCCCGGACGGTGCGTGCCGTTCCCGGCACGGCCTCACCGCCGGTCCCGGTGAAACCACTTCCTGATGCCGGCAAACCCGAGAAATCGAAGATCGCGATCAGTCTGAACACTGATCCCAGTGCGCGGCCGCTCTCGCTCCGGGTGCCCGCCCCCCGCGGCCAGATCGTGGACCGGAATGGCGAGCCGCTGGCACAAAACCGGATGGCCTATTACCTCGGCGTGCAGTTGCCTCTGAAGGATGGACTCAGTGACTCCGCCGTTTTTGATGCCGCCCGGGAACCCATCGCGTGGGCCCGCCGCACCCTGCCCAAGGGGTGGGACATCAAGGACGACAAAATCCTCGAGCATTACCGGAAGCGCCGGTGGGTGCCGTTGCTTTCCTCCACCATGGTGCCGGATGAGGTGGTGGAACGAATCAAGGATCAACTGCCCGCCGGGGTAGTGCTGCGCCCGTTTTATCTGCGGACCTATCCCCGGGAATCCATGGCCAGCCACGTGCTGGGCTACATGGGCAAGAGTGGTTCCATGGCCTCCGGTGATATCCTGTCCGATGAATACCTCTGGCCGCCGACGGTTGGAAAATACGGATTGGAGCAGCGGTTTGACCCCGAGTTGACCGGTAACCCCGGAATATACAACGTGCTCTACAATGCGGCGGGGGAGCGGCTCTCGGAAGACTGGGTCCAGCGGCCCAAGGCCGGACACACGGTCGTGACTTCGATCGATGCCCGCTTTCAGGCGATCGTGGAACATGAGATGAAGGAAAATGCCGTGCGGGGAGCTTTTGTG
>CAIZWU010000055.1 GCA_903936775.1 uncultured bacterium
ACCATCAAGGACGAACAAACTGGCAAGGTGAAGGAGGTCGCCATTACCTACCAGGGCGAAGGCGTCCTCAGCGACGAGGAGGTTGAGCGCAAACGAGCCTATTTCGAACAGGTGCGCATCGAATAATTTCCAACTTTCACCTGCTATCCTCATGTTCAAAGCGCTCTCCCGACTCTTTGGCAGCAAACCCAAGGCTGCCCCCCGCCCCGCGATCCCCGCCCCGGCCGCCCACGCTCCCCCGGCTGCTCCTGCGGAGGAAGCCCTGACCGTGCCCTCTGCCAAAGCGAAATGGGAACAGGATGCCGCCCGGAGCCTCAGCCGCGAGGCCAGCCCCGAGGAACTCTGCGGCATCACCCCGGAGATGACTCCGGAACAACTGAGGGAACGCCTCGCCTATCTCTACCAACGGCATAACCGGGCCGCCTCCAGCCTTGACCCTAAATTGCGCGAGGAGGCCGAATTCATGCTGGAAACCCTCGCCGGATTGCGGGAAAAATACTTCGGCGGAGCGGCCTCTTCCTGATCCCCCCGGACCCGGCGCCGCTCAACCGACACATTTTGACAAGCGGGACGCGCTCGATAGAATGACCTCCAAATTTTAAAATTTTCCCAGCCATGATCTCCCATCCCCTCGCCTGCCTCGGTGCTGCCGTTTTGGCCACTGCCACCCTCACCGCTCCAGCCTTCAGTCAAGCCCCGGCGGCCCCGGCGGCCGACACAAAACTGGAACTGGAAGACAAAGCCGCGCTCGATGCCGGCACCGTCAAACTGGATCCCGCTTTGCCCGCCGCCACTATCCCCGGCAGACCGGCGGCCCCTGCTGCGGCTGTGGTTCCTCCCCTTCCCGGACTCGAAAAACTCACACCGGCCCAACGCCAGGCCGCCGCCAAAGGCATCGCCGATGTCACGTCCTACATGCGGGGAGTGCGCCTTCAGGAATCCCTCGAAAAGCTGAACGAAGTGGAAGGCGTCACCGGCGACTTCCATATCGTCTCCAATATGAGAGGGGCTGTTTTCACCAAAATGCGCGACTTCAAGGCCGCGCGCGCCGAGTTCGAAAAAGCCATCGTCCTGACCAAGAACATGCCCCGGGAAAACTTCCACCCGCGCTTCAATCTTGCCGAAATCAACTTTGTGGAGAAGAACTGGCCCCAGGCCCGCACGGAATTCACCGAACTGCTCGCCAGCAGCAACGTGCCGGACTCCGGCACCCGGCGTCTCATGGAATACAAGATTTTTATCTGCCACCTGCAGGAAAAACAAGCTGCCGCCGCCGACAGCATGCTGGAAAAATTTGACCAGTATGACAACGATTCCCCGGCCTATTATTTCGCAATGGCTGCCACCTCTTTTGCCAAGGAAAAGAAGGAGGAAGCTGAGGAGTGGCTTGCTTCCGCCTCCAAGATCTACCCCAAGGAAATCAACGACGTTTATCAGGATTCCCTCGTGGAAGTCGGCTGGCTCCAGACCCTGCAATAACCGGAGCACGCCCGCACGCGGCGACCTCTCCTGAAACACTCCTGATATGCCCAGTGGCACCCCCGCCCCCGCGGATGC
>CAIZWU010000056.1 GCA_903936775.1 uncultured bacterium
ACGCTTGAGGTCCGGGGAAATCGTGCAGTGGGACGGATTTCCTTCACTAGTCTGGCAGACGGTGGCAGACCCGGGTATTTCCATCGCTTTTGATGAGAAAAAAGCCTCGCCATCCGTCCGGATCTGCCTGTATGAGTTATTTTTTGATGGTTTTGTATGCCTGTCGTCCTGCCAGTTTCTTCTGATTCCTCCCGGCCTGCCTCCGAGACGCTGCTGGTGATGGTATATGACGAATTGAGACGGCTGGCGGCGCGGCAGATGGCTGATCTGGGAAATGCCGGCCTGACGCTTCAGCCGACGGCACTGGTGCATGAGGCCTGGATGCGCCTGACCGCCCGGAGCCCGGGCACGTGGAATAACCGCAGTCATTTTTTCCGCACCGCGGCCCTGGCCATGCGCTGCATCCTGGTGGACCGCGCCCGGCGGAACAGCAGCCGGAAACGGTATGGCACCCAGGTGGAATTGGAGCAGGCGGACAAGGTGCCCAACGGACCCACGGAACCCGACCGCCACATCCTTGCGGTGGATGAATGCCTGAAGCGCATGGAACAGGACCACCCCGAATGCGCCCGCATTGTCCAGTTGAAGTTTTTCGCCGGCCTGACCAATCAGGAAACCGCCACCCTGTTGGGGGCCAGTCTGCGCTCAGTGGAGCGGCACTGGGCCTTTGCCCGCGCGA
Source organism: uncultured bacterium (assembly GCA_903936775.1). Lineage (GTDB taxonomy): Bacteria > Verrucomicrobiota > Verrucomicrobiia > Verrucomicrobiales > V1-33 > CAIZWU01. The sequence goes on from CAIZWU010000056.1 coordinate 680, forward strand.
GGCTCTATCAAATGATGGGCAGCCCTGCCCCGCCCAGGGCTCCAGACGCATGAAGCCTTCCCCGGAGATGCAAATGGCGGTCTTTGATGCCGCCCGGCAGATCGCCGATCCCGCCCAGCGCGAGGCCTGGCTGGCGTGGGTGTTCCGGGATCTTCCAGAAGAGGCGACCGCCATGCGGGACCTCCTGGCTGCCGATGCCGGAGCCGACGCGTGGTTTGATAAGGCCCAGCAGTCCCAGTCCCGGCTGGCGGAGGAAATTGCCCACGGACCAGACCGTCCGGACCTGACGGATCTCCTCCAGTCCCCCGACGCGGGAGCGGGTCAGCCGGACCTGATTGCCAGCCGCTATCAGGTCCTTCGCCGGCTCGGCGGGGGCAGCGGCGGGGTGGTTTTCCTAGCCAGCCAATCCAGCCCGATCCAACGCACCGTGGCCTTGAAAATCCTGCACGCTGGCATGGAAACGCCAGCCTTTCTCGCAGCCTTCGAGAGGGAACGTCAGGTGCTGGCCCTGATGAATCATCCCAATATCGCCGGCATTCTCGATGCCGGAACCACCGGCACCGGCCAACCCTATCTGGTGATGGAACTGGTGGAAGGCCAGCGCATCACCCAATATTGCGATGCCAGGAATTGCTCCATCCTGGCGCGGCTGGCGCTTTTCCAACAGGTGGGCGCAGCCATCCAGCACGCGCATCAGAAAGGGATCATCCATCGCGATCTCAAGCCTTCCAACATTCTGGTGGATGTCAGCGATGCCCAGCCCCGGCCGAAGGTAATCGACTTCGGTATCGCGCTGATGGCCATGGACGACGGCGCGGCTCCCCGCCTGTATGCCGGCACGCCTCCTTACATGAGCCCGGAGCAATCCGGCCGCCCCCTGTCGGGCGTGGACACCCGGACCGATGTCTTCAGCCTGGGGGTGCTGCTTTATGAATTGCTTCTGGGACTCCTGCCCTGGGCCCCCGGAGCCCCTCCCGCCGAAGGAGCACCGCCCCCTTCCGCCGTCCTGGCCGGTCTGCCGTCCCTCACCGCGGCGGCCATTGCGGAGAAACGCCACATTTCCGTGCCCCACTTGATCAAGACCTTGAAGGGCGATCTGGACGCCATCGTCCTGAAGGCCATGTCCGCCGATCCGGCCCACCGTTACGCCACGGCGAACAGTCTGCTGATGGACCTGCAGCGGCACCTCACCCACCACCCGGCCCTGGCTCATCCGGCCTCCCGGTCCTATCTGCTTTCAAAATTCGTCAGGCGGCACCGGCGCACCGTGGCCGCCATCGGAGTCGCCGCCACCGCGCTGGTGCTGGGGGCCGGCTTTTCCTTCCACGCCTGGCTGGGGGAAAAAGACGCGCTGGACCGGGCCGGCATCGCCCACGCCAAAGAAGCCGCCATGCACCAGAAAGTGCAGGACCGCGAGAACCTCGCCCGGGCTGCCATCCTGCTCAGTCAGAATCAGGTAAAGGAAGCGGACCAACTCCTCCAGCGCACGCCTCTTACCCTTTTCACCCCCACCCTGGAAACGAGCAATGCCCTGCGCTTCCTGGGCGAACGCAATGCCATGCTGGGCCGCTGGCCGCAGGCTTCCGACTGTTTTCTGCGGCTCATGGAAGCGAACGCCCTGGTGCCCGCCCTGGCAGTAGCGCTCAGCAAGGACCTTCTCCTCGTGGCCCCCTGTTTACTGGAAAACGGCGACGCCGCTGGCTACGAGCGGATGCGGCGTGACATGCTCGCCCGCCTGCCCGCCACCGACCACCAGATCGCCGCCGAGCACTTATTGAAAATCTGTCTGCTGCGTCCCGCCGATGGAACGATCCTGACTCCCTTGGAGCCGATGGCCCGCCTGTTGGAAAAACACCTCGCTTCTTCCAGCCCCCCCCGTCCCGAAAGCCCATCCCCGGGCTGGTCCAATCAGACGTCCTGGAATAACATGGCGCTGGCCCTCTACCACTACCGCCGTGGGGACCATGCCGCGGCCCTTCAATTGTGCCGGTCCGGCCTGCAGCGGCCGGATGCCCGCACCTCCCGGACGTCCGCCCTGCGACTGATCGCCGCCATGGCCCTACAGCACCTGCAGCAGCCGGAGGAGGCCCGCCGGGAATACAAAAAGGCCGCGGCCGTCATTCAGGCAGCCGCTTCCAGCATTGTGGTGGATGATCCGGATAAATTTGATGCCGGTTCTGAAACCTGGTATGCCTGGTCGGTCGCCCGTCTCCTCCAGCGGGAAGCCTCCCCTCTCATGGGCAGCCCCACGACCAATACCTCGGTTTTACCCGGCCGGTAAAAAAAGTTGGCGGGTTTGGCGGACGGAATCCGATTTTGAAAAGATGGTGGCGGCACCGCTTTTCCCTTTATGCATTCCTTTCCTTTTTTCCCCACGTGCCTGACCTGTGCCGGCCTTGTTTTGTTGTCTGATGCCGCCAGCGCCCGCCCCTTGGCCGACTTCACCCTTGGAGAAGGGTCTGATTTTGTGGACCAGTATCCCGGCATCGCCGGCGAGGGCTGGCAGGGTTCCTGGGGAAACACCAGCTCCTCGCCCAACCTCACTGTTTCCCAGGAATTTCCCATCCGGGACTCCGGGAACTATCTGAAAGGCATCAGCACCTTCAATAGCGACCACGCCATCGGCCGGGCCTTCAGCAACTTTGGCAAGCCAGGCGTGGACATCTCGCAACCCGTTACCTTCCATTTCGATCTCCGGGTGGACAGTCTCACTGGCTGGGATGCCGCTACCGACTACATCACCGTCCACGCCAACAACAACGCCACTACCTATAACGTCAGCAACGCCTCCAGCTTCATCATCCGCGCCTTCGGAGCCACCCCTGCTGCCGGGGTGAATGCCAATGAGTGGGGCATCTACCGCGGCACTTCCAATGGCGCCGGCTACAGTGCCGCCCTCTTTACCAACTCCGGCATGCCCTTTGCCGCCGGGGTCACCTACACCTTTAATATTGTCTGCGATCCCGCTACCAAAACCTATAGCGGCTCCATTTCCAATGGCACGGAAACCGTGACTTGGTCAGATGCCGGCTGGCGCTCGGGGACCGCCTCAGACCGCTTTGCCATCAACTACCGCGTCGGTACCACCGGAGATGCCATCGCCACCTCGCTCGATAACCTCCGCATCTCCAACCCGCCCCCCGCAGACTATCTCGATTGGTCCACCGCCGCCGGCCTGACCGGCGGCCCGGACGATGACGAGGACATGGATGGTCTGACCAATTTCTCCGAATACGCCTTCGGCACCCAACCGAAAAATCCTGCCTCCGTCCAGCCCGTCACCCTCCCCCTGGACAAAGCCACGGGAACCTTCCGCTTCCGCCGCCGGGACCCCGCCCTCAGCGGCCTGACCTACTCCACCTGGACCTCCACGGACCTGCTCAACTGGACAGAGGACACCCAAACCGCCCAGACCATCAGCCCCGCCGGGACGGACTTGGAAGAAGTGGTCGCCACCCTCAGCAGTCTCCCGCTCACCGCTCCAGCCCTCCATGTCAGGGTAAAAGCGGAATAACTCTCCCCCACTTTACACCCCCTTGGCCCTCACAAATTTATGAAATACTCTCCTTCCCTCTCTTCCCTGCCCTGCCTCGTCCTGACCTCCCTCAGCCTCGGCACCGCAGGATTCAGCAACGCCGCCACCGTCTCCGCCGGATTCGATGGCGGGAATGGCACCGTCTCCCCGGACCAGTATGCCGGCACCTCCGGAGCCGGCTGGGACACCGCCTGGGGCGCCACCGGGGCCACCGCCCCCACCGGCACCGTCACCAATGCCAGCCCCGTCAATGGCGGCGGAAACTACCTCAGCGTTTCCACATCCTTCAATAGCGACAACGCCATCGGCCGCGAGTTTGACAACACCGGAGCCAGCGGCGGATTCACCACCGGCATCGAGACCCTCACCCTCACCTTCGATGTCCGCATCGATACCCTCACCGGCTGGAATAGCGCCTCCGATTACCTCACCCTCCACGCCGCCAATTCCACCGGCGGCACCTACAACGTCAGCGCCGCCTCCTCCTTCATCATCCGCGCCTTCGGGGCCTCCCCCGCCGCCGGGAAAAACGCCAATGAGTGGCTCCTCTACAGCGGAACTTCCGATGGCGGCGGCTACAGTGCTGCGAACTTCGTCAACTCCGGCATGGCCCTCACCAGCGGCTCCACGTACACCTTCAGTATCACCAACGACCCCATCGCCAAAAAATACAGCGGCTCCATCTTCAATGGCACTACCACCGTCACTTGGAGCAACCTCGGCTGGCGCGCCACCACCGCCTCCGACCGCTTCGCTATCAACTCCCGCGTCAACGTCGGCACCGATGTCCTCGCTTACTCCCTGGACAACCTCACGATCGTCCCCGAGCCCACCGCCTCCTCCCTCGCCCTTCTCACCGGCCTCGCCCTCCTCACCCGCCGGCGGAAGTAACCGGACGCCCAGCCACCCCGGAGGGTGCGCCATGGAAAGCCAAATCAGCGTTAGCGGCTTATTGGAGTATGACTCTACCGCAGCGGGTCGTGTGCCTGGCATCCAACGGGTGCTTTGGAGCAGCGAACGTTAGGACCCCATCCGGTGGCGTATGGTTGGCAGTGGATGGCTCCATTGCCCCGTCAAAACGACTTGAGGCCGGTACTTGCCGGCGATCGCTCAAAGCACACCGCCTGACAATCACTTTCAGGGCTCCAAAAATTCAATTCCCAGCTAAATCACAAAGCAAATCAGTTGCAGGCAAATTATTTCCGGTCATTTTCATTTAATTACCCACTGCCCGTACTTTTCTTTTTGATGGCTCCCAAGCTGAGGTATTTCATGTCGTTTCACGCATCTATGACCGGAAATTTCTCCTGAATGATGAGGCCAAGGAGTTTTTCCTGAAGGTGGTACGCGCTTATGAGGATCTGCTGGGGGTGGAGGTGCTCACCCACTGCGTCATGAGCAATCACTTTGAC
>CAIZWU010000057.1 GCA_903936775.1 uncultured bacterium
CCCACGCGCTCATCCGCGCCATTCTCACCAAACTTTACGATCCGGAAACTGCCCGCCGCGTCCGGATCCAATACGGCGGCAGCGTGAAACCCTCCAACATGGGCGAACTCATGAGCCAGCCTGATGTCGACGGCGCCCTCGTCGGTGGAGCCAGCCTGGAAAGCGGCAGCTTCTGGGAAATCGTGCGCGCTGCCATGGAAGCCAATACCGCCAAACTCGAAGGCCCCGCCAGCGCCCACGCGGCCTTGGTGGAGTAGATCTGCGTTTCCCTGCCCCGGCACCCCTGACTTCCTTGATGCCGGAACTCCATCCCCGATGACCCCTGCTGCCATGGCCGATGCCCCCGTCTCCGCCCCGGAGTCGGACGCCATGCGCTTCCGTGAGACGTTCCGCTGGATGTTGCTGGCCCGCACCCTGGAGGATAAAATCGCCGCCCTCTACCACGCCGGAAAAATCGTGGGCGGTGTCTATCTCGGCCGCGGACAGGAAGCATTCAGCGCAGCCCTCGCCGTGAGCCTGAGGCAAGGCCATGATATCTTCGCCCCGCTCATCCGGGACCAGGCCGGACGCATGGCCTTCGGGGAGAACATCCTCGACACTGCCCGCACCTACCTTGGCAGCGTCAAGGGCCCCATGCGTGGACGCGATGGCAATATTCACCGCGGCCGCCCTGACAAAGGCATGCCCGCCATGATTTCCCACCTTGGCGCGATGGTATCGGTGGTCTGCGGCATGTTGAAGGCCCGGCAATTCCGCGGCATCTCCGACGCCGTCGGGGCCTCCTGCATCGGGGATGGCGGCACTTCCACCGGCGCCTTCCACGAAGCCCTCAACCTCGCCGCGGTCGAGAAACTCCCGCTGGTGGTCGCCGTTGCCAATAACCAATTCGCCTATTCCACCCCCACGGACCGCCAGTACGCCTGCCGCGACCTCGTGGACCGGGCCGTCGGCTACGGTGTGGAAGGGTATGAAGTGGACGGAACCGACCTCGCCGCCTGCCTCGCCGTGTTTGAAAAAGCCGTCGCCCGCGCCCGGACCGGCCACGGTCCGCAACTGGTCGTCGGCAAACTGCTCCGCCTCTGCGGCCACGGGGCCCACGACGACGGCGCCTACATCCCTGACGCCATCAAGGAAACTCCCCTGGGTCAGGACTGCCTCAAACTCGCCCGCCAGAAAATGCTCGATGAACACTGGGCCACCCCAGGCGAAATCGAATTGATGGAAGCCGAGGCCATCGAAGCGGTCCAACAGGCCGTCGCCACCGCCCAGCGCGATCCCTCCCCCGACCCTGCCCACGAAACCTGGCAGCCGCTGGCCTCCCGCTGGCTCGTGGAAACCGCCAACTCCGAGACCCCGTGAGCATCACCTATCTCGAAGCCATCCGCGAAGCCCAGACCCGCGCCCTCCGCGAAAATCCTGACGTATTCATCTACGGCCAGGACATCGCCGGATTCGGTGGGGCCTTCAAGGCCACCAAACACCTCGCCCGCGACTTCCCCGGCCGCGTCCTCGACAGCCCGATCAGTGAGGATGCCATGATGGGCTTCGCCATCGGCGCGGCCATCGAAGGCATGCGGCCCATCGTCGAGATGCAGTTCGCGGACTTTTCCAGCATCGGGTTCAATCAGATCATCAATCAGGCCGCCACCCACTTCTGGCGCACCGGTATCCCCTGCCCTCTCGTGGTCCGCCTGCCCAGCGGCGGCACGGCCGGCAGCGGCCCTTTCCATAGCCAAAGCATGGAAAGCCTTTATGCCCACTACCCCGGGCTGATCGTCCTCACCCCCGCCACCGTGGGGGATGCTTATTGGATGCTGTTGGATGCCATCGAGCTGAATGACCCCGTCATCTTCTGCGAGCACAAGTTCCTCTACTATCACCTCAAGGCCGACGCCCTCCCGGCCCCGGAGGAGCGCCTCCCCATCGGCAAGGCCCGTATCACCCGCCACGGCAAACACGCCAGCGTTGTCACCTACAGCGCCATGGTGCATGAGTCGATCCGCGCCGCCGATGAACTCGCCAAGCTCGGTTACGAAATTGAAATCGTCGATCTCCGCAGCATCAAGCCACTCGATACCGACACCATCCTCGCCAGCGTCGCCCGCACCGGCCGCCTCCTCGTCGTCGGCGAAGCCTTCCCCTACGGCGGCGTCACCGCCGAAGTCATCGCCCGCGTCACCGCCGAAGGGTTCCATCTGCTCGACGCCCCGCCCAAGCGCCTCAACGCCCGCGACACCCCCATCCCGTATCACCCCAACCTCTGGGCCGCCCACCGCCCCACCGCCGCCAGCATCACCGATGCGTTGCGGGAATTGCTGGGTTTTTAAACGCCTCGCTGCTTCAGATTTGCCATTGGCAGATGGACTCCGCCCTGGATCGACTCGCAGCAGCCGTCTGCAATGACGATACCGCAACGGTTCGCCAACTCATCCAACAGGGCGATTGCCTCAAAGATCCCGAATTCGCGTCATACCCATTCTTCCATGATTGGACAGACCTCGACATGATCAAGTTGTTGGCCGATGCTGGCGCTGATGTGAATGCCATCAATGAGGTCGGCGAGTGGGCGCTGCGCAATGCGGCATGGAGAGGCGATACGAAGGCCGTTGCCTACCTTTTGTCAGTAGGTGCAAAACCCAATCTGACCGACACCGGACAAACCGCCATCCACATGGGAGTTTGCAGCGACAACATCGAAGTCGTCCGCCTGCTCCTTGAATCGGGGGCGGATATCAACACGACTGATGTTGATGGATGGACCTGCCTGTGGTGGCTCAAGTCCGCAGCGATGGCCACTTTCCTATTAAACCACGGTGCTGATCCCTCTATTCTAGGCTGGGGAATGATTGATGAGCCAGATGATCTCCCGGAGGATCACGAGGAAATACCTGTGGCCGCCAGAGACCTCCTTCGCGCCCACCGATTGAAAGCGCCGTAATTGTCCTACCCAACGCAATGCGCCTCTCCGCACCGAATCTGCAAAGGCCTACGGGACATTCCCCCGGGAAAAAAGCGTCAGGCCGTAAGCGGTGAACGGCTGGAAATCAGAGAGGTTTGCCGAAGCAAGCGGCTGGCCGGCCAAAATGGCGGTGGCGGCGATCAGGCAATCCGCCAAGGAACGGCTGCGCCGGCCGGTGAAATTGTAGAGCCTGCTTCCAAGCGTAGCCGTCGCAGCATCCATCTGACAGATTTGATCCAGCAGCGAAAAGCAGGCCGCTTCCTCACCCGGCGCCAGTGGACCACACAAATACTCCGCCCACGCCATGGCAGAAGCCTGAAGCGGTTCTCCCGCCCGCAACCAGGCCTCCACCTGGCGGCGGATCGGTGACCCGACTTCGGAGGCTCCGATCAGCATATTGGTATCGAGATGCATTCCTTCAAAAAACTACCGGCGGGACTCCGCCGCATCCTGACGCCATTGGTTGAAATCAACGCCCCGGTTGGCCAGGCTTTCGCCCAATTCCCGGAGCGCCCGCAGGCGGGCCGCCACCGCCGGCTCCACCCCAGCCAAGGCGGCCTCCGAAAGATCCGGTTCCTCGGCCGTGACCGCCCCGGTTGCCGGGGACGGAACGCCCAAAACCTGTTCCAGGAGCAGGATCGTTTCACTATTCAAAGAGCGGCGGTGGGCGGCCGCCCGCTGTTTCAACCGGGCATGAAGCTCCGGTGGAATCCTTTTTATCAGCAAACTGGCCATAGTACCATTTCGATACCATTTTGGTATCCTCCAGTCAAGAAAATTGCATTGCAGAATTGGATAGGCTACGGCTCGTTCCACCTTCCCTCCAGTTTGTTCCCCTGCCGGCTGGCGGAAGGCCCTGTTTGATGCCACAGTTCCACATGAAAGAGATCATCTTCGAAATCACCGAGGACGAAACCGAAGGGGGATTCGTGGCCCGCGCCCTTGGCTATTCCATTGTCACCCAGGCGGAAACCTGGAGCGATCTCCGCAGCAACGTTAGGGAGGCGGTGCTGTGCCACTTCGATGAGGGAGCGGCTCCCGCCGTGATCCGGCTGCACCGTGTGATTGATGAAGTGATGGCGCTGGTATGAAAATACCCCGCGATCTTTCGGCCGGAGACTTGGAAAAAGCGCTGCGCCGGACTTTCGACTATCAATTTTCCAGACAGGTTGGTTCGCACCGACGGCTCACCAGCACTCAATCCGGATCGCAGCACCATTTAACTATTCCTGTCCATGCCCCTCTCAAGCCGGGCACCTTGCGGGCCATCCTTGGGGAGGTCGCTCTTCACCGCCATCTGAGTTTGCAGGAAGTGCTCCTTAAACTGGCCCTCTGACAGGCGGAAACTTGCCGGCATTGTGAAAACTTCACAATGCTGGGCAGGTGGTCATCCAAAAGCAGGCTCTCCGACTTTGGATTCCCCATCCTCACACCAAAGAACTTATCGCTTTTAGCGACAAAGCCATGAACTGGTCCACCGACTCCGAATCCATCCTCGCTTCGCCGTCAGCTAAACCGGCACCAGTTGCGCCGCGGAAATCCCGCACCACTGGCCTTCGGGCAAATCCCCCAGAGTCAGCGCACCGATGGCACTGCGGTGCAGGGCGGTGACGGGGCAGCCCTGGCTGGCGAACATCCGGCGCACCTGGTGATATTTCCCCTCATGGAGGAACAGGCGGGCGGTGCGGTCGCCGGTGATTTCCAGCCGGGCCGGCAGGCAGGCTTTGGCTTCTCCCCGCAGCGTCAAGGTGCCGGAGGCGAAAAGTTCGGTCAGGCCGTCCGGGAACGGGGTGCTGACAGTGACTTCATAGGTCTTTTCCACTTCGTGTTTGGGCGAAGTCAGACGGTGGCTGAGCGCGCCGTCATCGGTGATCAGGAGCAGGCCGCTGGTCTCGCGGTCGAGCCTGCCCACACTGATCGGCCCCGGATTCCGCCGCATCCACTGCGGCGGCAGAAGATCGTAAATCAGCGGTGCCTCGGCGGGATCATGGGAGCAGGCGTAACCGATGGGCTTGTGCAGCATCACCAACAGCCCATCAGGGAACTCCACCGGCTGGCCATCAATCAACACCGACTCCGGAGTCACCCGCTGATCGCTGCGCTGAAGCGGCTCGCCTTCCCGGGTGATCCGCCCGGCTGAGAGCCAGCCCACGGCTTCCCGCCGGCTGCAATAACCGAAACGGGAGAGCAGTTGATCAAGGCGCAGGGCGGAGGACATGGGAATGTGAACCGCCCAAACAGCGGCAGCCAACCCAGGACCTTATTCGTCGCCAATGCTGAACTCGTCCGCCGAGAAGTCGTCGTCGTCGTCGTCCAGCATGCTGGCCATGGCAGCCACCGCAGCGGCAGCCATCCCGGCTTTTTTGCGGGCGCCCTTGAGCGGACGTGGTCCCGGATCTTCCTTCTTCTGCAGCGCCCGGCGCAATTTTTTCAGCGCGATATTCTGCAGCTGGCGGATACGTTCGCGGGTGACCCCGAATTCCTGACCGACTTCCTCCAGCGTTTTAGGCTTCTGTCCATTCAGGCCGAAACGGGCATCGATGATCTTGCGTTCGCGCTCGTCGAGCACGTCCAGCAGACCATCCAGTTGATCGTGCATGTTCCGGTGGCTCAGAATCTCGTGCGGAGTCTGGGCGCGGTCATCGCCGATGATTTCACCGAATTCCGTGCTGTCGTCCTCACTGATCGGGGCATCCAGCGAAGCGGGGCGCAGGCTGGCGGCTTTCAACTGGGCGAGTTTGGCCCGGTCGATCCCGATTTCTTCGGAAAGCTCGTCGTCGGTCGGCTCGCGGCCCAAGTCCTCAGACATGGACATCGAGACGCGGCGCATCTTGGAAATTTTGTCCACCATGTGGACGGGCAGACGGATCGTCTTGGACTGGTTCGCCAGCGCGCGCTTGATCGACTGTTTGATCCACCAGGCGGCATAAGTGGAAAGTTTACCGCCCTTGTTCGGGTCGAAACGTTCCACCGCCTTCATCAGGCCGATGTTGCCTTCGGAAATAAGGTCCAGCAGGGGCAGGCCGTAGTTGGCGTAGTCCTGGGCGATTTTCACCACCAGGCGCAGGTTGGCTTTGATCATGTGATCCCGGGCGGCCTTGCTGCCGGCCTGGATTTTGGCCGCGAGTTCGACTTCCTGTTCCGGGGTGAGCAGCGGGGTTTTTCCGATCTCCCGCAGGTAAATTTTGATGCCTCCATCAAGTTCAAGGTTGGCCATGGCAGTAGTGTCAGCAGAAAACGGGTTCGGATGGGTAAAACGAGGGGGACTTTAAAGGGCGATGCGGCGCCGATTATTCAATCTGGGCGCCAAGTCCACTTCGGGGAGCGATGCCGCGCTCTGGTTTTACGGATAAATCAGGCACAAAATTTGCAGACCCGTCAGTGGAACAAGTGTTCAACACCTTTCGCTCCTGATCGTCAATAGCGATTTCAATTTTGTTAAGAGGAAGGGTTGTCATAATTATCACAAAGAACTGGCTGTCGGAGTGGAAAAACAGGGGGAATCGCCTGAAAAAGTTCACCTGAACTGGAAATCCTTCCGTTTGCAGGCACCTCAAAGCACGGCGCGTGCCCGGTGCCACGCACTCTGCGTTTGATTTTCAGGCAAATCCCATGCAGCATCGCGCCCCGATGGAAGGCGGGTGCCTCTTGCCTTCCCCGCTTTCAAACCCGGAAATCAATCCCTGCCCCCGCCTTCCCATGAAATCCTCCCTGCTGCCCCTCGCCGCCCTGATCCTCAGCCTTGGCGCTTCTGCCCCCGTGCGCGCCGCTGATCCCGCCGTCCCAGCCGAAAAAGCTGCTCCCGCTGCGTCCTTGGCCGACCCCTCGAAACTCACCGAAAAAGCCCCCGACAGCTTCAAGGTCAAGTTCACCACCACCAAAGGAGACTTCACCCTCCAGCTCAGCCGCCCCCTCTCTCCCAACGGCGCTGACCGCTTTTACAATCTGGTGAAGGCCGATTACTTCAAGGACATCGCTTTCTTCCGCGTCATCCCCGGTTTCATGGGCCAATTCGGCATCCATGGCGACCCCATCATCGCAGCGGCCTGGCGCAGCGCCAATATCCCGGACGACACCGTCAAGGGCAGCAATGTCCGCGGGGCCATCACCTTCGCCAAGTCCGGCGCGCCCAACAGCCGCAGCACCCAGTTCTTCATCAACCTCGCTGACAATGCGAACCTCGACGGCATGGGTTTCTCGCCCTTCGGCAAAGTCGTCGAAGGCATGGATGTGGTCGATAAACTGAACGGCGAATACGGCGAAGGCGCCCCCAGTGGACGCGGCCCGAACCAGATGCGCGTCCAGTCCGAAGGGAATGCCTACCTCAAAAAGGACTTCCCCCGCCTCGACTACATCAAGACCGCCACTCTCCTCCCCGCCGACGCCGAGGCGGCCAAACCAGCCAAATAACCAGTCTCCCCGGACCTACCCCTTTCCAGTCCCGGCACCCCGCCGGGACCCTGCTGAAAACTGAATCACCCAAACCAACCACTTCCCCATGACCGACATCCGCATCATCCTCCACACCGACAAAGGCGACATCGAAGCCACCCTCTTTGCTTCGCAGACCCCCATGACTGTCGCCAACTATCTGAACCTGGCGACAAAGGACTATTACAACGACATCAAGTTCCACCGGGTCATCGCCAACTTCATGATCCAGGGCGGCGACCCCACCGGCACCGGCAGCGGCGGCCCCGGCTACAAGTTCGGCGACGAATTCGTGCCCGGCCTGAAACATGCCAAACCCGGCATCTTCTCCATGGCCAACGCCGGCCCCGGCACCAACGGCAGCCAGTTCTTCATTACCCACCTGCCCACGCCCCACCTCGACGGTAAACACACCGTTTTCGGTGAAGTCACCAAAGGCCAGGACGTGGTGAACGCCATCCGTCAGGGTGACAAGATCAAATCCATCGAAGTCCTCGACCCCACCGACGATCTCTTCGCCGCCCAGGCCG
>CAIZWU010000058.1 GCA_903936775.1 uncultured bacterium
ATTTCGAGGTCCACCAAAATACCGGGGTGCTACAGATCTTTGACGTGGATGAGGTCACCACCGCAGTTCAAAAAGTTGCCCCGAAGTTTGAAGCTGAAAAAAGTTATCCCCTGCAAAAGCTGTCGGACGCGGAGCTATATGATGCCGGGGTCCCGGTCCCGCTAATTCCCGCAGTCAGGGCTATCCACTCGGATGAGGCGTTGTCGGCCCTCCAAATGTATCTCCCGGCGGATGCGTATCAGGTGCTTCTTTATATCGCCTGCGGCCAATCGGTGGATGAGGCGCTGATCGAAGTCCTTGGCGCGCTGGAGCCTGCCGCAAAAGCAGTCAGCGGTGGAGATTTCCGGCATATCGAGGAAAGCGGAAATCTCGATCTCATCTTCGTGGAGGGTCAGGACGAACTCAAACGCATCATGGCGGCCTCCTTCGAGGAATGGCGCATCTTCCTGCACCCCTACCAGCGCAAGATCGTGACTTGGGATGTACAGGGTGCCATGAAAATCAACGGGGCGGCCGGCACCGGCAAAACCGTCGTCCTGATGCATCGGGCCGTTCATTTGGCTTCCAGGCTTCAGGATCCCAAAGCGAGGGTGCTGGTTACGACTTTCACCACCAACCTCTCCACTACTCTCAAGGGGCTCATTAAAAGGTTGGCTGAACAGAAATGCCCTGAGGCGGCACCGCGGATTGAGGTGACGAATCTCCATTCGTTGGCCTCTACCATTTGCACCAGAGGAGGCTGGCGCGGGAAAGTGGCCACGCCCGAAGTCATGGGCGACATTTGGGATGAGGTACTGGTATCAAATGCCGGGCAGAGCGTAGCCTTCCCCCCGGGCTTCGAACGGGAGGAATATGAGGAAGTGGTGGATCCTATGGGGATCTCTTCGGAAGAGGATTATCTGACAGCAGTGCGCACGGGCAGACCAAGGCTGAGCAGGCCCCAGCGCAAACAACTTTGGCCGCTCTTTGCCAACCTTCAGCGGGAGCTGAAGAAGCGGAATCTCCTGACATTTGATGGGATGATTCATGAAGCCCGCCTCGCCTTGGAAAAGCCAGGGTTCCCTCATTATGCCCACGTCCTGGTGGATGAGATTCAGGACTTCGGTATCGAGGCGCTGCGCCTGATCAGCATGCTGTGCCCGGTGGAACCCGGAGCACGCAATCCACTCACTGTGGTCGGAGATGGCCACCAGCGCATTTACAAGAGCAACATCCCGCTCAGTCGGGCCGGTATTGAAGTTAGAGGCCGCTCCCGCCGTTTGAAAATCAATTATCGCACGACCGAGCAAATCCGGACCTGCGCCCAAAAGATGCTCCAAGGATTGGACGTCGATGACCTGGACGGCGATCAGGCCACTACGATTGGGGACCTTTCCGTGGTGAAGGGCCCGGAACCCGTGATTTGCCCATGCGCGGGGCCAGAGGAAGAGGCCAAGGTAATCGTTGAGTGGGTGAAGGGATTGCTCAAGGAAGGCTATGCCAGCCACGAGATCTGCGTGGTTCCAGCCAAGCCGGCGGTGCGTTCCGCATTATCCAGTGCAGGCATCCCCACCATGGAGTTGCAGGCCAATGCGCCGGATCCGGAAAGCTCTGAGGCTGGCGTCCGCCTGGGCACCCTTTATCGAATCAAAGGACTCGAATTCAAAGCTGTCAGCCTCGGGCTCACAGGATCCGCCTCGCTGGGTGGGAGCGAACTTAAAACCAAGAGGGAACGCTGTCTTCGCTATGTCGCGGCGACGCGGGCACGAGAGCGCCTGCTGATCTGCATCGAAAACGACACGGCGTAGCCGCATCCTGTGTTATTCGCTGTGTCGAGAGATGCGTTTTATCACCACCGCAAGTCCATAACGATTCTGGGAAGTTCATTATTGTAATCAGAACTGTAATCAGTAACTTGGACGATGGCCTCCGTTCAAATCAGGACAAAAAGCGGGGAGTATTACGCCTTCTACCGGGACGGAGCGGGAAAGCAGACCAGTCGGACCACGGGGACGAAGAACCGGCGCGAGGCGTTGCGGCGGGCACGCCTCTGGGAACAGGAGGCAAGGAAGGACCAGTGCCCATCGACTTCTGATCGTGACCCGCCAGTCAATCCACCGACCGCGAAATTTGTAGGGTTCAAGGATCAAACTAGAACCGGCTCATCCCGCCATCGGGTGCTGCAAGCGTATATTAGGCCCGAGCCTGATGCACAACCATCTGAATTTCCTGACATTCCGCAAGCCGGCCCAGCCCCTGTAGATGCGCCGGCTCCACCGGAGGATATGGGACCGGTCGCGGCGGAATGGATCAAATTTTTGGAACACCGCATGCCGATGCTGGAGAGACAAGTCAGGGATTTAGCGGAATTGGATGAGCAGGAAGAATGGATGGCCACCACGCTTCCCCCTGAAATTACGTGGCAATCCCAGCCCGAGATACTGCGGCGTCGGCAGGTGCCCTCCCCGGAGGAACATGCTGCCACTTTGGAAAAAGCTTGGCAGGAGGCCGTCACCGGCAGGGAAAAAGCGGCGTGGGGAAAAATGACTCTTACGCTGGCTGGTCATATCAAAGTAATCCCGGTGGATGCGTTGGATCTCCATGCGAAAATCCCAACCGCCCCTACACCGGGTTTTGGGGAGGAGTTGGTCCTGGTGATCCGGGACCCACGCAGTCCGGGAACGGAATTCCAATGCGAGAACCATTCCGGGATGTCCGCTGAGAGGAGAATTCAAGCAGACCGGCTTGATCTGGATCTACCTGAATTCTCGGCCCGGCTGCTGGATCAACCATTTGAGACCCTGGAGCTGTTCCAGTTAGAGATCGACAGGATGATCGATCTCCAAGGCGGGGAAGGCACCCTCTCTCAGGCACAACGATGGCGTATCCGGGATTTCCACGATAACGCGGCGAATTGCCTGAAGCGGGCCTACTCGCTGCTGACCAATGAGCCACTGAATCCACTGCTTCGGGCTACCGCTTGGCTCTCGCTGACTTCGCAGTTCATCTCAGTAACCAACGTGTATGCCGAGGCGAGGAGAACCCTGAGTGATGAACAGGAGCGCCGCGCCAGGGCAAACATGAAATTGGACGATCAAAAGTCGAAAGGGCGGGGCAGGGATAATACGCGGGACCGGCTAATCCAGATAATGGCCGATCACCGGCGTGCAGGTATGTCACGGAAGGAAGTACTAGCTAAAATGGTGTTGGAGGGGCATCTGAATTTCAATCGCCGAAAAAACCGAGATCAGGAAGCGCCAGCCTTCTTCTGGATCAAACGTGGTCAGGCTTGGAGTCGCCCCCAAAAGATCAAAACGCTTGAGAGGTATTGGACCGAGGCCGTAAAATTACCCGCGAAATAGGCCTTTTCGCGGAAAGAATGGGACACGGGGCGAGCAGCACCCTGCGAGGTAGGGCATAGTGGTTCCACCATGTCCAATCACGCAATACCCAGCCACAAGCCAAAGCTTTCTCTAACTGCTCAGGAGCTTCTCACCGATCCCCAATGGACCCGCTTTCCCCGCTCGGGACAGCGGCTGATGGGGTTCTCGAGAAGCAGCCTATATCTGCTCGCCACCGAAGGACTCATCGCCACCAAGTCGCTCAAACGACACGGGCAGAAGCGGGGAATCCGCTTTGTGAATCTCCCGAGTCTCACGGCACTCATTGAGAGTGCCCCCTCGTAAAACCAAACCCGCTGGCCCGCAAAGCGGACGTGACGGGCAGATGGGGTGAAGACCTCTGACTGTATCGCCCGCTTGGGGATAGTGACAACTCATTCATTTCATGGCTAGTAAACCACCAAACCTTGGCGGAGGGAATTGCAGTAAGAGCAATCAGCTCCGCGACCGCCCACTGCCGCGCTTCATCCAGGACAAATTAGCCAGCCCCCCGGAGGCGGGTACAGGGATTCATTCATGGGTATTTGAATGCGTTCGCGTATTGATCCCATGGAGACCGCCCCCGGAGATTTTCCAGATTTTGAAGGAGGCGGCGTTGAAATGTTCACGCCCGGTCCCTGACCGGGAAATCCTGGACTGCATTAAGAACGCCCGCAATGATTGGGAGCCTCAGGGAGGACTGCGGCGCATCATCACCCTGATGGAAGCGACGGTGCTGCCCCCCAAGCAAAAGCCGCGTGCGGAACCCGACTGGGACGCCGTTGCTGCCATCGCTAAATCGGGACGCTCCGTGGCTGATCTTATTGCCGCATCGCCGGTACCGGTGGCCCTTTCCGCCGAAGAAGTTATCACACAACTATGGTATGGGGACCCGCTGCTTTGCATCGCGAAATCCCACCCCGCCGATGCTGTCACCCGCCGACGCAGCGAATGGCTGGCAGCTCCGGGAAGTATTGCCCAAAACGGGCTGATCGTTCCATCTCCAATGTCCGCCCGCACGGGGCAACGCCAGGATGGCAGGTCGGCGCACCGCAGCCTGGATAACACAGGACCGCGTTGGTTTCTGGTAGTCGAATTTGACTTCAAAGCAGAGACACGCGGCACGGCAACGCCCGCCGCCGCCATCCTGAAGAGAATGGCAGCAGAATCACCGCCGCGCACCGCACCGGACCTATGCGCCGCCATCCTGATACACCTGATGGGCCAGGGCGCACCAATGGTAATGGCAGTTCATTCGGGCGGTAAATCCGTCCACGGGTGGTTTCCGACCCATGGCGCAACAGATGACACCTTGAAGCCATTCTTCACCAATGCCTGCCGGCTGGGGGCAGATCCCGCGACCTGGACGCTCTGCCAGCTCGTGAGGCTCCCCGGCGGCACGCGGGCGGACGGAACCCACCAACAGATCCTCTACTTCAACCGGGCGCTGATAAATGCAGCCTGACCATTTTAACAATATGCCTTCACACCCCGCAATAAATCCCCCACTACCTACCGCTTGGCAAAATTACCCTCTGCCACAACCAGACCCGGAACCCACCATCGACGACCAACCGGAGCCCCCGCGCAGCGAATTCCCAACAGGTGCACTACCGGAACCGCTCCAGTCCATGGTCCGGGATACCGCCCGGCAGACCAGCAACCCGGAAGCCCTATGCGCCGCCATTGGCATTGGCACGGCATCGGCATCAATCGGGGGCGGGTATCGCGTCCGGTCCGGGGAGGGCAGGGAGACCCCGGCCAACCTGTTCATCCTGTCTTTCGCCGAGAGTGGGACAGGGAAGGGCCAGGCTTTCGGGGTAATGTCCAAGCCCATGAATGACAAGATCGGGGAGATGATGGAGGAATGGAAGCTTGAGGCCCGGCCCCGTCTCATGGCCGACCTCGAAGCCGCCAACGCTGGCCTTGACCTGGGCAGGAAGGCACTAAAGAGCACCTCAGGCCCCGCTGATGCGGCGGCGGGTGAGACTGTGCGGGATGCAATCAAGCGGCAGGATGAGGCCATAGCCGCGCTGGCCCGGAGCCCGACGATCAACATCGGCAACGCCACCGCCGAAGCCATCGTCGAAGCCCTCGCCAACGCTCCTGGTGAGGCAGGAGCCATCCTTTCAGCGGAGGGGCGGGATATCGTCGATAACTTACTGGGGAGATACTCAAAACCCGGAAGCAGCGATGAGGCCATTTTTCTGCAAGCCTACTCCGGGGACATGGTCGTCCACACTCGAAAGGGAAAGCCGGCCCTGATACTATCGGCACCATGCCTTTCCCTCTGCGTGGCCGCACAGCCTGACATATGGGAGAGAATGAGTAGTGAACCCCGGCTGATGGAATCCGGCTTCCTCGCCCGGTGCCTTATCTTCGACGCGAAGGCCAAGGCCAGCCGGCCCTCGATCCATCGCATTCCTGACAGGGTAAAGAATCAGTGGGCGGATACGATCCGGACGCTGATCGACATCCGGCAGGTGGGAGAGCCGGCTATCGTGGTGCCGTCCCAGGAAGCCATAGAAATCCTTTACAGGATCGCAGACCACGCCGCCGATATGCGTGACGACGGTGGGGGCTGGACATGGTGCCGCCCCTTCGCCGCACGGCTTGCTGAGAACGCCTGGAGGCTCGCCCTTATCTTTCATGCCATAGAGCACCCCGGAGACGCCGCACGGCACGTACTGGCCGCCACCACCACCACCAATGCCGTCACCGTGGCCAACTGGTTCTTCGCTGAGACGCTCGCCCTACTGGCTCCGGCCCGCAGCAAAAAGCACACGGCAAGGATGGACCGGCTAATCGGACTTTTCCACGATCGCCGAACAACATCGATCTCCATCCGGGACCTCAGCACACGGCACGGCTTTGACGACGTGGAGCTCGTCGCCATGGCCAGCGAGTTCAGCAGCCGGATGAACATCATCAAGTCCAAGCCCGGACCACAGGGTGGCCAACCATCACGCCTAGTGTGCATCCCGCCACAGATCACCCGGTGACAAAACCTGCAGAACCTGCAGAACCACCCGGAAACAGGCATCCGAGCCAGTAACGCAGGTAACGCAGGTAATGCCGCCGGGTGAATTCATCCGGGCAAACCAATCTCCGGACCGCCCCCGGGATTTCCCCTAAATTCATTTCCTGTGCGTCGTCGCGTCAATCGTGACGCAGGGGGAATGAGCGCGTGGCAAATTATGCGGGTTTGAGGTCCGGTTTTCCGAGGAAGAAGAGGATCCGGGTGCGGAAGGACTTGAATCTTGGCAGTCTGCTGGCGGCGTGTTGGAGGTTTTGAACAACGGAGTTGATGCCTTCGGCCGCTGGGTGATGTCCGGGCGGTCTCTAACCTTTCCTGGCGGGACTTGGGGCCAAGGCTTGTGAAGGATAGCTCCAGAACCGCTCGAAGTTTTCCTTCAATGCCCACGCGGTGCCGGTCTGCAGGTCCTTGATGAGCTGGCGGCGGAACTCCACGGCGGCCCGCTGCCGCAGGTCTTTATACCCCGCAGCCACAGGTGTTTGGTGCCAGTCAGGATGAGTTGCCCGGCGGCGCTGAGGTGTCGGTGTTCTTGACGGCGCACTGACTCCGTTGCCTCGCGGCCGAGCGCCTCCGTTACGGGGGCGGGATCCGGCTCCGGCTCGCCATTCCGCTTGATCGGCACTTGGCATTCCCCCGCGCTGTTTTCCGTCTAGTCGCGAAAGCGATCACACACGCTGCGGGGGCGCATCAAAAGTGGGCTGGCCGAAGTCCGGCGAAAGGGCGTGACCCTCGGGGCAATACGATGGCGCCGGCAGCGGTGCTGGCGGCCCACCTTGACATCGTGCGGCAACTCAAGGCGCGGCAAAGCATCGAGGCATGGCACCCTGACCGGCAAGGCCGCCAGCATGGTGCCACGCGTCAAGGCGATGCTCGGCCGATGGATTGCTGGGGGGAAGCATCCTCCGAATGCGCGGCCAGACTGGAAACAGGGACAAAGCGCATCCCCTGCAGCGAGCCAAACCTCTTCAGGGCCACCGTCGTGATATTCCCCGCGCCGGCAATCTGGCAATCTCGTAGAGGGTCCTGCGGGCGAATCCCCTCAACCGCTCACCCTGCCGTGGCATCGGGGCCCATTCCGGGTTGCTGAACGTTTCGCATATCACAAGTGTCACTGCGCAGCCGGTGACGTCGTTTCATAGACCTCCCTTTGGAGCATAACGGCTCAGAATCCCCAGCCCTGCCCGCAGGTGATCCCCTTCCGGCGGCAGCAGCCAGGATTGGCAGGGCGAAGGCCACGGGTTCAGCAGACCCACCGGAAAATCCCACCACTTGGATGCGGGAGGCATGCCGAGAAACAGACACCTCGTCAGCGGTCCGAACACCGCCCGGAAGCTGCCGGGCCCGATTTCCGGCATCCAGTCCGGCCGGGGTAATCGGGTCAATTGCTGTTGTTCTACATTTTCTCTAAGTTTCTCAGCCCTGCGCTTTTTGAAAGTGTTCAGCCAAGATTATCTTGTGGCCGCCCTACCAGCCCGTATAATCATTATTCCGCATGACCCTCAAGAAATCCGAACTTTACTCGCCGCTCTGGCAGCACAGCCGGGACCAAACCCGCGACCTCAATCAAGGCATGATGCAGGAACCCTCACTCGGAGGACAAGATTCGTATGAGCTTTGATCTGACGCGGGCGGGCCAGGATCCGGCCTTTTGGGAACTACTGATTCAGAAGTATCAGGTGGAGCTCCTGGCAGCAAGGTGGCAGGGGGCCTTCGAGCCCGGGCAGCTGGATATCGACGATAACTGGGACGCGCTCCATAACGTGCTCAACATGGCCATATCCGAGGACGGCACCGAGGAAGAGTTTGCCGAATCAGACGGCGGCGGCATCCCCGGATCCGCCGATTACGCCTCCATCACCGAGCTGTTGGGCAAGTTCTTCGTGACCGGATCCTACCTCAATGGGGGCCCTTATGACAGCTACGAGGAGGCCGCCGCAGCGGCAGGCCTGGATTGAATTCTCCTTCCTCAAAGACATGAACTGCACCATTGAAGCGAGATTACGCATCCCCGCCGGCCAATCCCTTTGGATCATTGAGAAATATTTGGGAGGATTCCGGTGAATCCGATATGGTTATGAACTCGACAATTTACCGGCCGACCACATTGTGGCTCCACGAAGCCCCAACCATCAGTGTGGACAGATACATCGACGCGCATCGGGGGGAGTTCTCCACCAACCGGATGGTGTCCAGGTATCCCTATCATGGCCCACCGTCCGCTTTATTCCGCCGACTGACCAGGATCCCCGCCCATGAAGCCTATGACCGGTTCGAGGCCCATGGTATGGGTTGCTGGACATTGAAGCGCGATGGGATTCTCAATGATTTGACCGCCGATCTGCTGGCTGCTGCCGATTTCCTGAGAGGAAAGGTCCAAGCGGATGGATCCTGCTCCGGCCCGGGCGGGATAGGCTTGGACAGCTCCAAGGTCTGGGTCGCCTTTCTGGATGGCGGTATCGGGGTCGAAGTCCAGCTCTACGAACACCAATCGACGAACCGGGTGTCTGGTACGCAGCGGACCACCATCCGTGGAGCCAAAGCCTACCGCGCCTTGCTGGAGTTGCTCGGGTTCGACTGGATCAACCGCAAGCTGGAGGGAGAAGTCAAAAAGCCCGACCGCGCCGAAATCGCCCAGCTGGTGGAGGACGCTATCATGCTCGAGATTGACTGAGCAGAGGAACGACACTTTTCGCCCTACCGACGATTGATCCCCATATATAGTACCCAGCTCGATATGCCATTCCCTGTACTGCGTCGTAGCCGACGTGCTGACTCAGCCGGAAGCGGTGCTGGCGGCCCTGTAGCTGCGGCGGGGCAGGGTCCGTATCCTCAAGCAAGGCATGATGCAGGAACTCCTCGCCGGAATGACGCGACGTCCTCTACTCATCCCCATCTCCCCTTACCCCCAGAACAATGAATAGCCCCGAAGACACCCCGCCAAAGTTCCTGAATGACCATGACGCCTTGGTTTTTCTCATGGAGAAATACCACTTCAGAGGAGGATCGATCGGAGCTGCCGGAATGGGCTGGGATCAAGACGATGAAATTGATGAATCCGCTCCTGAATGGGCCAAGAATATTGCCTCTTCATTTGTTTACGATCTACAGACTGAGGGCCAAGTCCTGAACATGGCCATGGAGAGTGTCGACTGCCAGTTGAGCCGGGAAGACTCAAAGATCCTGCTCACACGATATTGGTCTAGCCCGATCCTGAGTGAAGGACCCTGCGTTCTGCAGCCGCGTGTATTACAAGAGGCGATCATCAGTATCCTTGGGATCAAATCATTCTATCCGGGCGATGACGTAGACCCTTGTGTGCTCAAGTGGACGGAAGATTGTGACACGGGACGGTTCATTTCCGACACCGATGATTTTGTCCTGTATGACAGTGAATCGGAGGACATCACCTGCGACAAGGATCAGGCCCTGAAAATTTTGGAGGCCCTCAAGGAGCCCGGCATGACTGAAGACCAATACTGGTCGTCATTCACGTCGATTGATTCAATCTACCTGAAATTTTACGGATTGGATGGCGATTACCACTACTGCATCACAGGGGAAACCCAGCCTGATGATATCACGGAGTCCTACCTCAAATCCAGGAGAATCGTAGACCAATTGTGAGACAGGAACTTTTGACCGGGCGGCTTCGGCGGCTCTTAATAAGCTATGATCTTTTCCTCCGAAAAGCTGATGGAGCATCCGACATTCCGGAAACGGGTTGGCTTGGAGCGGTTGGCGCAGTATGCAGACGATGAGGACCTGTTGGAGGAGGACTTTGAAGGTAGCCGGAAGCCCGTGCTCGGTTTGGAATGGGATGGGGGCCTTTGCGGTGGCGGCGGATTATGGGTCACGGAATGGCTGGGCCTCTTTTTCATGAGTTCCTCGGACTTTGATTCGGAAGGCCCCTTCGAGACCTTGGATGATCTCCTGAAGCTGGACTGGTTTCATGTCGCCGCCTACCGCCCCTCCCTGACAAGCAAATCCATTTCTGTGCCCGAGCTATTGGCGATTGCCCTGGACCTTGTCGGCGAGGAGGGGGACGGGATCCTCATCAACGGAGCGCGGTATGTCCTGAAAAAGGGAAAACTAGTCCCCTCCAAAAAACTCCATTAAATCCGGCTGGATTTATGTTTGAGGCTGAAAAATCTTCACTTGGCGAACTTTGCGACGACGAGTTTGAACAAATGATATTAGCTTTGCGCGACGACTCCTGGGACGAAATTTTCGAGAATCGATATTGGGACGACCCCGATACACCTGGAAGAGAACCACCGGCATGGCTATTGAATTGGACGAAGTTCCTTAGGATCAGGGGGCTGTTCACCGTGGCGTTAGAGCCGATCTACGAGTCATGGGGGATCGTGGGGG
>CAIZWU010000059.1 GCA_903936775.1 uncultured bacterium
AGTCGTTCCCGTTCCCGCTCAGTGTATCGCTTCATGACCCCCAGCATCCCCGACCTCTTCACCCCTCACCATACGCGTTTGCAGAGGGGCTTACCTTACGAAGGAGAAGCATTCGGGGCGACGGGGAGGACGGCGGAGGATCGGTTTCAACGCCTGAGCGGTTCCCTCATCATTCCCTCGGCTCCCTTCCCGCCGAAGGCCCGGGGCCGGTGGAGGTTCGGATCCGGGGATGCCGTCCGGCGTCAGGATATCAGACGCCTGCGGGGCGCGCGATGCCTCTTCTTCATTTGATCGGATGGCTCCGGGGCCACCCGGAACGATCCGTCCGCGACTCCGTCGGGACGGGCCGCGCCATTCAGCCCTGACCCGAATGCTGCGGTTCGGACATTTCCTTTCTGATCTCCAGTAGGAGTCTAAGCAGGGGATATGTTTGGGCCGACGAAGTTTCGAGTTTAAGAATCGCCTTTCTGATCGCATTCGGCCCCTTCCCAAGCACAGGGATCGTTTTCAAGTAGTTTCTCCAGAAGGGCTCCGCCTGAATTGCGGGAATGCCGTCCGTTTGTAAGTGTAGAACAGCAGTCCTCAGGATGGAGCTCAGATTCTCCAGATGGTTGAGACAGGCGCACAGCAACGCTGGGTGTGCGACCGGACGAAAGTTTTTAGGCATCTCATGCACCAGAAAGACGAGCGGCGCCCCTCCCACATCCTGGCAGAGTGGAAGGGCTGGGACCAGAGGATCAATCAGCTTGAACATCTCCTCAGTCCCAAGCCCATGGGCAGTTACTGCTTTGGGAACTATGTGCAGGATTTGCGCAACGAATACAGAATAAACAGGGTATCCTCTGATTACCCAGATCCCGTGGCGCTTCAGATACGAGATGAAACGCTCGGTAAGCCCCCGCTCGCCCGCACCGCTCATGATGAGGGCATGGATAACAGCCATGACTTGTTCATGGTCATCGCGGTCATCTTTGGTAAGATAGTCTTCGAATTGCACGCGCATTCGGTTCACTTGGTCTCCACCTGCTTTCACGAAGAGGTACTGGTTATATTGCCAGAAGTCAGCAACGGAAGAATAATTTCCCCAGAAAAGCGGATCCTCGCGCAACACGAATTCCACATTGCCCATCTCTAACTCCGTGATTCCAATTAATTTATTTCCATTGTTACCAATCGTCTTACGCGGGAGGGAGACGTTCATATTCGATAACGCTCTCCGGATTGCTATGCCTGTGAAACCCGGCAATCCATCGCCTCGTCGATACCAGTCGCGGGGCAACTCTACTTCCGGCGCATTGCAATTTAACGCCTCATCCGCCTCGCGGTTCAATTGATTCGTAGAGGCTGAAAGATCCCGAAAAACGAGCTCATAGGATTGAACGAAGAGAGCCAGAACTTCATTCGTTGAGATAACCTTCCCGCCAAGAACGAACCCGACCGTCCAGTTGCCCGTGCCGAAACTCTGATCAGTCCGTTCGGAATTCTCCGCGCTCAAACTCGCATTGTGAATTAACCGATACCCGCAGGTCAGCTGAACTGCCTCATTTCGGCGTTCGGAACAATCCGCCCCGATACTCCTTGCTCCGTCGCCGGTTGGAGGGGACTCTGGAGCAAGAGCAAGCAATAGGGAAACCAGTCCGTCAGTGCGGTTCTGAATCCCGGTCGGCAACGCCAATAGCCGGATCGCCTCGGTCACTTCGTCCGCGTTCTTTCGCAGCAAGGGCAGAGCTTTCAAAAAACGCCTGCAATGCGGATCCGTCTCGACGATCTCCAAGACGCCCGGCTTCCGCAAAAGGAACTCGATATTCCATCTGGTGGGCCAGTCACCGGCCTCGATCCGTGCGAGGAAGACACACATCATAGCCGCATCAGTCAAACTCGCTGCGGCACCGGGCACCTTGAAGCCGGGGTAGAGCCATGTCCCAAGGTGGTGGTATTCTGCAAAGGCCGGCGCGAGCGCGTTGATTGTAAGGATTACCTGTGCCATATCCCAACCTTGGACCTGGATCGCCAGATGCAGGTCTTTAACGATCAAATATGCAAACTCGGGCAGTGAGAAGCCTCTCCAATCACGGTCGCGACGTGTTAACTTGTGCCTTACCAAATAGACATTATAGCTATGCGTGAGCTCGCTAAGTCCTCCTCCGATCATGATGAGTATATGAAGCAGCTGCTTAATCTGCCAGTGGGAATCTTCTCCCGCGGTTGCAAGGCTCAGACGCAATTGCTCCCGGACCCGTTCAACAACCCCGGAGTTCGCTCTCACGAAGCAGTATCGATTTCGCCACCAAAAGTCCATAATCGAATTATTCCGATCCCGGGTCGGCAGCGTCGTGCTATATGTGGTCGCCTCAGGTTTGACGAACGGCACTTTATCGGCACTTAATTCGCTCCACCAGACGTTCTCGATAGCGCAGCCCTCAACGTTGCCGACCATGCTCTGCAGTGCCATTTGAATGGCGCCGTTGCGAACCCGGAAGTAGGTGCCCTCGCTTTTGTGGTAGCCGACAGCACCCGATTCGTTCGAGGGAGCCGCGCCAAAGTTTTTCCCGGCCTTTGAAATCAATCTTTCAACAATCTGCGGATTTGCGTCAAGAAAGACCTCGTAAGAGCGTTCGAAGAGTTGAAATGCCTCATCCGTTGAAAGAGCATTGATGCCAAGAATATACCGCATGGTCCAGTTGCCCGTGCCGAACGCCTGATCCATCAGTTGGACGAATGGCGCTTGCGTTTCCCGTGGATAAAGATGAATTGCGAGAAGGAAGTCCTTCGCCAGACCTGCCTGCTCATGCGGGAAATCAGGCTGACTTGGGTCCATGGCATTCATCAGTATTGGGTGGATCTACTCTATTATGAACTCTTATGAAAACGCGGATGTGACATTTATGGAAATTCTGTCGATCGCGGTTCCATCGATGTCTTTCCCTTGCCCCGGCCGGGAGGGGGGGCTGCTAGGAGTTCCCTTTTTTCAACTCCTCGGCTCTCAACCCGCCGAAGGCCCGGGGTTGGTGTGGGTTCGGGGGGAGGCAGGGGAAGTTCTCGGCCATCGGTGATGAGACTAGCAAGATTTGACCGGCTGAGTCAACTGTTTTCTGGCGTAGACCATTCACTCCGGGAGTCGCGACCCCGATCCGGCGAAGTGGCTGGTGACGGAGGCGATGCTGCTTCGGGAGGTCAGGCGGGCCCCGCCTACACTCCCCCACAAATCATCTCGAATCACTCCATGCCCGATTCACCGCGTTTATCGCGGCGCGCCACAGCATGAACCGCTCGTGAGCTGGCTCCGGCGCCGTCAAAGTGGAGCGGTTGGGGTGGGGGCCGCCGGGGCCGAAGTCCCTGCACCTAGCGCCTGGGGAGTGGGCGTTCAGGTGCTGGTCGGGATTTATGGCGGTTATTTCGGTGCCGGCATTGGGATTATGATGCTGGCCAGCCTCAGTTTGCTCGGGTTGCGCGACATCAACCGACTCAATGCCTTGAAAGCCTTGCTCGCGTTCCTCGTCAACATGGCCTCGGTCGTCTACTTCCTGATCCACGGGCATGTCGACTGGTCGCTGGCCGTCTGGTTGATGGCCGGATCAGTGCCGGGATCGATCGTGGGCGCAAAACTCGCGCAACGCATACCCGCCAGGTGGGTGCGCCTCATCGCCGCCACCATCGGCATCACCATCGCCATCAGCCTTTGGTTG
>CAIZWU010000060.1 GCA_903936775.1 uncultured bacterium
GTGGATGCGGCCTATTACCGTTTCCCGGTGGTGGACGACCTCCTGGCCATGGCGGCGCAGGTGCCCGCCGGGTTCCGGTTCACCTTCAAGGTCACGGATGAAATCACTATCAAGCATTTCCCCAGGCTGCCGAAGTTCGGGAAGAAGGGAGGTACCGACAACCCGGAGTTCCTCAATGTGGACCTGTTCAACCGGATGTTCCTGCGGCCCTGCGAAAGCATCGCCGGCAAGGTGGGCATGCTGATCTTCGAGTTCTCCCCCTTTGATGCCTACGACATGAAACAGAGCGGCCGGATCATGGATCGTCTAAGCCGGTTTCTGGGGGCGCTGCCCAAGGGATGGAGCTATGGGATGGAGATCCGGAACCGGGAATTCCTGACACCGGAGTATTTCGCCATGCTGAGCTCCCATGGGATCACGCATATCTACAATTCGTGGTCGGACATGCCGTCCATCGGGGAGCAGATGGCCCTGCCCGGGAGCCTGACGAACCCGGAATGTGTGGGTGCGCGCCTGCTGCTGAAGCCGGGCCGCAAATACCAGGAAGCGGTGGACGCGTTCTCTCCTTACGCCACCACCCAGGAGGTGCAGCCCGGGGTACGCCGCAGCGCCGCGCAACTGGTGCGGCAACGCCGCTTGTCCCTGCCCAACCGCCGGACTTTTCTTTACTTCAACAACCGGCTGGAAGGAAACGCGCCCCGCACCATCGCGGCAGTGCTGGCCATGGCGGCGGAGGCCGGTTGACATGCCTCGCGGCATAAAGCACAGATGTTCTATACCGAACACCTGTGCTATGAACCCTCCCACTTCCCGACAACAACAGGTCCTCGACTTCATCCGGCAGCATCTTGATGAGGGGCGGCCGGTGCCCACGGTTCGGGAGATTTCCCGGCATTTGGGGCTGAAGAGCACCAGCCCGGCCCAACTGCATTTGAATGCCCTGCGGCGCAAAGGCTACCTCGAAGATTCAGACGGCAGCGCCCGGTCCCTCCGGCTCACCGGGGACAGCGGGAAGCGGGTGCAGGGTATTCCGCTGCTGGGAACCATTCCCGCCGGGCATGGCGACCTCCGGACCGAGGAGCCGGAAGGCATGGTGCATGTGGATCTGGACGCGCTGAACATCCCCCGCACCAGCCGCACGTTTGCCCTCCGGGTCACGGGGGATTCCATGATCGGGAAGTTCATCACGGATGGGGACATTGTGATTTTGGAGCAAAACGCGGACCCCCGCCCCGGGGAGGTGGTGGCGGCGCTGATCGATGGCGAAAGCACCCTGAAAACATTTGTGAGGGAGCGCGGGGGACGGACTTTTCTGAAGGCCGAAAATCCGAAATATCCCAACCTCATCCCCACTGGCGAACTCACCATCCAAGGCGTGATGCGGATGCTGATCCGCACCCCTCAACCCCGGAAGAAATGACCCCATTGTGCCGCGATCCATCGTCCATCTGGATGCCGATGCGTTCTTCGCGTCGGTGGAACAATCAGCCGATGCCCGGCTGCGGGGCAAAGCCATTGCCGTAGGAGGCGAGAAACGGGGGATCATCGCCTCCGCTTCCTACGAGGCCCGGAAAATGGGGGTCTACACGCCCATGCCCACGGTGCGGGCGCGGCAGCTGTGCCCCAAGCTGATCGTGCTGCCGGGGGATTATGAACGCTATGAACAGTTCTCCCGCTGGATGTTTGCCTACGCCTTCGACTTCACCCCCGAGGTGGAGGTGACCGGGATCGACGAAGGGTATTTCGATTTGTCAGGGTCCCGGCTGAACCCCCGCGAGATTGCCCAGACCATCCGCAAAGCCATCTCCCAACGCCTCAAGATCACCGTCAGCGAGGGCATCGCCAGCAACAAGCTGGTCAGCCAGATCGCCTCCAAGCTGAAGAAACCCTCGGCCTTCATCGAGGTGCTGCCCGGTCAGGAAACGGCCTTCCTGCATCCCCTGCCGAACCACTGGCTGCCGGGTATTGGACCTAAGACCTCGGCGCGGCTGGATGCGGCCGGCCTGGTGGAAATCCGCCAGGTGGCAGCCACCCCGCCGGAGATGCTGGAACTGCTGCTGGGCAGTCAAGCGGCGAAAGTGCGGGAGTTTGCCAATGGCATCGACGACCGACCGCTGGTGATCACGCGGGAGGCACCCAAGTCCTTCGGCCAGCAGGAAACCTTCCCCACCGACATCACCGATGAGGACTATGTGGAAGCGGTGCTGCGGAGGATGGCCGATCAACTGATGGCCAAAGTCCGGGCGGAGGGGAAGAGCATCCGCACGTTGATTGTGAAGGTGCGCTATAACGACATGGCTGAGGATTTGCGCAGCGAAAGCCTGCTGGAGCCGACGGACTTGGAAACGGATATTTACTCCCGGCTCCGGCCCCTGCTGAAACAGGCGTGGCGGCGGCGGGTCAGTCTGCGGTTAGTGTCTTTGAAGCTGAGCAACCTCTACAACGGATACCGTCAGGGAGAACTGGCGCTGGATGACCGTCCGGACCTGAGCCAGCCGCGCCGCACCCTTGCCCGGGTGGTGGATGCCCTGCGGCGGCAACATGGCGAGGATGTGGTACTGCGCAGTCACAACCTGCGGCTGCGCGAGGGGCCCCGCGATGCCGCCCAGGCCGTGGCCCCGCGGGTGCCCGTCCGGTCCTACATCCAGTCCGGCAAGGTCAGCAGTTTGGTTCGAGGCGTGCCGCTCAATGTGCGCAGCTACTACAGTTTTTTGGATTCCACCCTCTCTCCGCAAGCCATCGTGCAGCTGGCTGTGAAACACAGCCTCCCGGCCATCGCCATCGCGGATACCGGCAGCCTGCACGGGGCCGCGGAATTCGCCGGGCTGGCGGCGGAAGCCGGCATCAAACCCCTGATCGGCGCGGAACTCACGGTCGGGGAGCACCGTCTGCTGTGCTACGTCCAGAACGCCACGGGGTATCACAACCTTTGCCGGATCCTCACCCGGGACACGGGAGATGGCGTGGCAGCGGACTCCATCGCCACCCTCCACCGGCTGCCCATTCTCCGCCGCTGCCTGGAAAGCCGGACGGAGGGCCTGCTGGCGGTTTCCAATGACAGCACCCTGGCGCCCCTTTTTCCCGGCCGGTTCTACTTCGCCGCCGGGCGGACGGAAGCCAGTTTGCCCGCGGGGTTGCCGGGCGTGCTGTGCCCGCGGGTGCATTACGGGTCGCCCGCGGACCGGCAGCAGTGGAACATCCTCCAGAGTATCCGCACCGGCACCCTGCTCCAACAGGAACACCCTGACAAACGACTGGACGGGGCGTTCCACTTCCGCAGTGCGGCGGAACTGAACCGGCTGGCGAGGGATCACCCGGACCTGTTGGCGCATACCCTGGAACTGGCGGAGCGGTGCGAATTTGCCTTTCCCTTTGGCCCCCCGCAGTTCCCGGCATGGCCTCCACCGGACGGCAGCTCCCCACGGGAATTTCTGGCCCGGCTGGTGATGGAAGGCCTGCACCGCCGCTATGGCGACCGGGCGGCCTGCTACGAAGCCCAGGCCAGGGAGGAGCTCTCCATCATCGCTGAAGTGGGTTACGAGGACTATTTCCTGATCACCTGGGATTTGCTCGAGGAATGCCGGCGGCAGGGGATTGATTGGATCACCCGGGGCAGCGCGGCGGATTCGCTGGTGTGTTATTGCCTTGGCATCAGCGGCGTCTGCCCGATCCGGTTTGAGCTCTACTTCCGGCGGTTCCTCAACAAGGACCGGATGGCCCTGCACAAGCTGCCGGACATTGACTTGGACTTCCCCCACGACCGGAAGGACGACGTGATCGATATTCTATTCGCGAAATATGGCCCGGAGCACTGCGCGGCGGTGGGCGGCTTTTCCACCTATCAGGTGCGGGGCGCGGTGGGGGATGTCGCCAAGGTGCTGGGCCTGTCGGAATACCAGACCCGCCGCTTCACCGAACGCCTGCCCGGCGGGTACGGCGGCGGCTGGAAACCGGCGGCGGTGGAAACCGGCTCCAGCCTGCTGGACCGGCTGAAAGGCCGCCCGGAAACGGTAGACCTGCCCCTGACCGAGGAACCCTACCGCACCGCCCTGGAAATGGCCTCGTTCCTCGCCGGGTTTCCCCGTTATCCGAAAATGCACCCCTGCGGCATCGTGCTCTCCCGCCAGCCCATGCACGAACTGACGCCCTGCTTCACCAGCCGGAAAAGTTATCCCACCACCCATTTCGACATGGATGCCGTGGAATCCATCGGCCTCGTGAAAATGGATATCCTCGCCCAGGGGGGGCTGGCGGTGATGCGCGATGCCTGCGCTTCCCTAACTGCCCGTGGCATTCCGACCAGCTCCGCAACCCTCGAAGCCCTCGCTCCCTGGGAAGATCCCGGCGTCTGGGCCATGATCGCCGGAGGCCACGCCCGGGCCGTCCACCACATTGAATCCCCGGCCATGACCAATCTCTGCGGCATGTGCGGAGTGACCGAAATCGATGGACTGATTGCCATTGTCAGTGTGATCCGTCCCGGGGCGGCCAATGAATCCAAAAAGCTCCGGTTCACCCGGCGCTATCAGGGATCGGAAAAGACGGAATATCCGCATCCCTCCCTGGAATCCTGCCTGCGTTCCACTTACGGCCTGATCGTCTATGAGGAGCACATTCTGCAAATCTGCGTAGATTTCGCCGGCATGGCTCCCGGACGCGCCGACCTGCTCCGGCGGGCCCTCGTGAAGCAGAAGTTTCAGGAAACCGCCCGGCTGGGAAAGGAATTCATCGAATCCGCCCGCACCCGCGGCCATGACGATCCGTCGATTGAACGGGTCTGGGAACTTCTCACCGGCTTCAATGGTTACGCCTTCAACAAGGCCCACAGCACCGCCTACGGGGTCGAAGCCTATCAAGCCGCGTGGTTGAAACACTATCACCCGGTTGATTTCATGGCCGCTGTCCTGACGCATGGCAAAGGGTTCTATACTTCTCTCGTTTACGTTCTGGAATGCCACCGGCTCGGCCTGCGCCTGCTCCCTCCTGACATCAACGACCCCGGCCCCGGATTCATAGTCAGGGAAGGAGCCATCCGCGTCCCGGTTTCCGCCGTGAAAGGAATATCCGACCGCCTGACCGCCGCGCTCACCGCGGCACGCCCCGGTCCGCCTTTTGCCAGCTTGGCTGACTTCTGTGAACGCACCGCTCCCACTGCCGATGAGTTGGAATCCCTGAT
This sequence comes from uncultured bacterium, assembly GCA_903936775.1. GTDB lineage: Bacteria > Verrucomicrobiota > Verrucomicrobiia > Verrucomicrobiales > V1-33 > CAIZWU01. The sequence goes on from CAIZWU010000060.1 coordinate 5,177, forward strand.
CCGTGCGGGAGCCTGCGATTCCCTCGGCCTGCCCCGCACCCGGCTGTTCTGGGAAGCCCTGGTCTGCCGGCGGCGTCAGCACCAGGCCACCGGCCCCCAATCCTGGCTGCTGGCCCCCCCTGCCCTCGAACACCTCCCCGCCGCTCCGCTTCAGGAACCCTCCCCTCTGGAACGCCTTCAGGCCGAGCAGGAACTTCTCGGTTATACCGTCAGCGGTCATCCTCTTGAATTGTATCCTGACATCGCCTGGGACACCTATTGCCCGGTGTCCCGCTTAGGAGACTTTATCAGTCAGGAAATTGTGCTCTGCGGCCTCATTGTCGTGACCCGCGTCCATCAGCAGGCCGGTGGCGAGCCCATGAAATTCCTCACCCTGGCCGACCGCACCGGCATGGTGGAAACCGGACTCTTCGCCGATACCTACCGTAGCTACGGCCTCGCCACGGTCCGTTATCCGGTCCTTGAAGTCACCGCCACCGTTGAGCCCTATGAAAATAACCGCGGCTTCAGCCTCCGGGTCCACCGGGCGGGAAAACCCCGGAAAATCCGTCTCCCCTAAAATTGCTATGGACTGCCTCCACTTCAATCAGGCATCTTCCACGGCGGGACCGCCGGCCAATAACACCGCGAGACGACTCTGCCGGGCGGCGTGAGTGGCGTCGTCGAGGACCGGAGTCAGGCGCAGGTTTTCCGGAGGCTTTGGCAGATCCAGCCAGGAACGGCAGCCGCCGAATTTGTTTTCGTCAGGAAAGGTCCACGGTTCACTGAGGCGGAAAACGCGCAGGAAGGCGAGGCTGATGCCAGTAGCTTCGGAGTAATCAAAACGTTCGCGCAGGGTATCTTCAGTCCAGAAGTGCAGCCCGGCGAGCCGGCAGACCGTGCCCCAATCCGTGATCTGATGCTTGGACTCGACCTCGGCGAGGAATTCGATGGTGTGGGTTTCCTCCGGTGCCGGGGTGAGGGCAACGGGGGCGGGTGATGACCACGGAAAGTGGGTGATCTGTTCGTGAAAATGGGTCGGGAAGAGGAAAAAGCGGTCATGGCGCCACCAGAAACCGCCCCGACCTTCATGGATGCCGCCTTTGCGGAGGATCAGGCTTTGGGCTCCGCTACCGAGCGCGGCGCAGACGAGGGACCATTCTTTAAAACCAACAGCAGGCAGGGCAGGGGACATACGAAGGGGATCAAAAGGGAGAGGGAGCGCTTAAGAAGTCAGCCAACGGCGGAAACTGAAAACCGGAAACTGGAAAACTGAAGAGTCCCCCGCAAACTTTCCCCTGGAATTTCTTCCGGCAGGTCCTTTAGTCTTGGTTCTGCTTCGGCAGTATGGTGGCCGTAGTTCAGCGGTAGAGCGCCAGATTGTGATTCTGGTTGTCGCGGGTTCGAATCCCGTCGGTCACCCCATTTTTATTTCTCTCCCCTCCGGAACCGCTGGGAGATCCCCCTCAACTGACCTCATGGAGCCGCTGGAAGCGTTGATCGGATACACTTTCCAAAATCCGGCCTTGCTGGAGGAAGCGCTGACACATCCCAGCCTGGCTTACGAGACCCAACGGGAATGCGCCGATAATCAGCGGATGGAATACCTCGGGGATGCGGTACTGGAATTGATATTTTCCCACCACCTCTACGAAGCGTTCCCGCACGGCGCGGAGGGAGTACTGACCAAACTGCGCGCCCGCATGGTCTCACGGCTCGCTTTAGCCGGGTATGCCCGGCAAATTCCATTGGGAGATCGGCTGAAAATGGGCCGCGGCGAGGAAAGCAGCGGGGGCCGGGAACGGGACAGCACGCTGGCCGATGCCTTGGAAGCGCTGACGGCGGCGGTGTATCTGGACGGCGGACTGGAAGCGGCCCGCTCCATGATCCTGAGGATCTGCGCCGGCCCGCTTGCCCAGCTCCAACAGGAGCCCATCGAAGTCAACCCGAAGGGGCAACTTCAGGAACTGCTGCAGGCCTTGGGACCTGGTAAGCTGAGCTACACCATCCTACGCGAAGAAGGACCCGATCACCGCAAGAATTTCCTGTCGCGGGTTGAATGGAACGGTCTGGCCCTAGGTGAGGGCGTTGGCGGCAGCAAAAAGGAAGCGGAAACCGCCGCCGCCGCCGCCGCCCTCGAAAGCGCCTCCGTGGCTCAGCTGTGCAGCACCCCGCCGGAGATCACCTGACCGATTGCGTGCAACTTTGTGAAGAGTTTGGGAATCACTCTGTAGAACTGCGGCAGGAGTGAGAATCAGCCCTGAGACTCCAGGCTATACGCAAAGTTGTTCCCCAGTGGTAAGGCTGTGGAACACTAATCCTCATAATGAGGAACACGGTTGTTGCAGTTGTTCACGCCCCTTACTAAGACTGCGTTTTAAATCTGATAAAGATTCTCTTATTATAGAGTTGGTGTATAAGCTGCCTTGGAGTGGTTTTGGCTTGCCACTGCCTGAAGAATTCACCTAATTGGATAGATCATGTCAGAAGAGTCCGAACGCTGGGAAAAGGTGCAGGGGGAATCCCGGAGCCGGGAACCTTTCCGTGCCAAGGCATCTCCGGTGGCCTTGCACACCGATGCCGCCCGTCGGCGGAATCTGGACAAGGAGGAAGCAGCCCGGGACCGGATGATCTTCAGTTGGGTGCTCTTGTTGTTGGGCATCGCCGGACTGCTGGCCACCCTTCTGTTTGTCATGAAACGGCTGGGGAAGTGATCTTCCTCCCGGCAGGGCCATAGACCGGCCTAATCGATCGCCAGACGGCCTAGAACACCCTCAATGGTGTAGCGCATGGCCGGCAGGTAGGAATCGACCGCCAGCTCACTGCTGATGCCGGGCAGGCGGGTGCCGGGCAGCGCGAGGCTGAGACTGAAGACCATGGCGTCTGAATTCAGCATCAGGGGGCGGGCCAGCCTCCGGATGGTTTCCAAGTCCGCCAATTGCTCACGGAACAGCGAACGCACGTTGTGCTCGCCCAGCCAGGCGACCAGTTCCGCCGAGGCCTCCGGGGGAGCTTCCCCTCCAGCGGTGGCAAGGCTGCGCACTCCCAAGCCGTAGGCCTTGCCAAAATAGAGCATGGTGTCGTGGCTGCTCAGAAGAAACCGGGCCCAAGGCGGGATTTCAGCCAAGGGCCGGGCGGTGTCCACGTGGAACTTTTCCAAGTCAGTGACATATTCGTGGCTGCGGTCGGAAAACCATACCTTGGCTGAGGGAGCGGCGGCAGAAAGGACGGCGGCTGCTTCTTGGGCCGCTTTGGCCCAAAGCCTTGGATCCATCCAAAAATGCGGGTCCGGCTTGCCGTCGGGACGAAGCAGGATGTCCTCTTCCAGCAAGCCATTGGCAAGAACCCCGACAAAGAGTCCCTGTTGGCGGAGTTGTTCCAAATCCAAGGTGAACCGGGATTCCAATCCGAGGCCATTCAGGAAAAAGACATCCGCCAGTTGGATGGCGGCGAGGTCTGCCGCGAGGGGCTGCCATAGGTGGGGATTGACCTGCGGCGGGATGAGGCTGCGTACGTTGACGGCTTCACTTCCCACGTGGCGGATCAGATCAGCGGCCTGCACGGTGCTGGTGACGACTTCCAGCGGGCGCTTCGGTAAACGGTAGCGCGGGGCTGGTTCCTGCTGGTCGCAGGCGACCAGAGCTCCGGCGGCCAGAGGCAGGGTGCGCAGAAGCTGGCGGCGGGTCTGCATGGAGGGCGGCGGGGCAGGGGTTGAAATGCAGGAGGCGTTTTAATCGGCGCAGGCCATCGCAGGCGAGCAGGCCCGTTCCCCGCAGGCCGCAGGAGCTTCCATGGCGGGATTGGGCTGCTGCGGGACCAGACCGAGGTCGCTTAGCAGACGCTGATCTTCCGCTACCGCGGGATTGGCCGCGGTCAGAAGTTTATCCCCGTAAAAGATACTATTGGCTCCGGCAAACATGGCCAGCGCCTGCGCTTCCCGGCTCAGGCGGGTCCGGCCGGCCGAAAGACGCACCTTGGCCTGGGGAATCGCGATCCGCGTCACTGCAATCATGCGGACCAGATCGAAGACATCCACGCCCCCGTTTTCGGAAAGCGGGGTGCCGCTCATCGGCATCAGGCTGTTGATCGGCACGCTCTCTGGCTGGGGGTTGAATCCACTGAGGATTTCCAGCATCTTCAGCCGGTCTTCCACCGTCTCGCCGAGGCCGAGAATCCCGCCGCTGCACACACTCATGCCGGCGTCCTGGGCATGACGGATGGTATTCAGCCGGTCCTGGAAGGTGTGGGTGGTGACAATTTTCGTGTAGTGCTCCGGTGAAGTGTCGATGTTGTGATTGTAGGCAGTCACACCGGCTTCCTTCAGCGCCGCCGCCTCCTGGGGACCCAGCTCCCCGAGGGTGACGCACACTTCCATCCCCAGCTTGCTGACGTCTTTGACAATGTCGATCACCTTTTCAAACCGGTCCGTCCCCATGCGCACTCCGCGCCAGGCGGCCCCCATGCAGAACCGGGTGCTGCCGTTGTCGCGGGCGGCCTGGGCGCGCAGCATGATGTCGTCCTTCTCCATCAGCTTCTCCGCCTTCACGCCGCTGGAATACCGGGCACTCTGCGCACAATAGGAACAGTCCTCACTGCACCCGCCGGTCTTGATGCTGAGCAGCGTGCAAAGCTGCACTTCATGTTCCGGCCAATGCGCCTGGTGCACGGCGCGCGATTGTTGGATCAGATCAAAAAAGGGCAGGTGGTAGAGGCGGTGGAGTTCGGCGTAGGTCATGGGGGGCGGTTGATCGTTTAAAGTTAAGGGGAATGGGGGATGTTGCCGGGGGACGATGTCCGTTCCAGCGCGGCGATCCAAGCGTCTATTTCTTTCTGGTCCAGGGTCGTTTCCCGGGCCTTTTTGAGGTGTCCAATGGCGGCTTCCGGCTTTCCCCGGGAGACTTCGATTTTTGCCATCAGGATATTGGCAGGAGAAGCCAGGGGGTTTTTTTCGAGAATGGTTTTCAGCGATTCGGCGGCGCGGGTCAGGTCCCCCTCCATATAGTAGGATGATGCAGCATAGTAGGGCTGGGGGCGGTCCATTTTTGCCTCACGAAAAGGCACTATCACCCAATGCCCAAGAGCCAGGCAACCTATCACGAAGGCAGCCAGCCTGGTTGCAGCCGGTAACAGGACGCCGCGCCAGTAACCCTTCAGAGCAGCCTTTTCCAGCCGGGTCTCCCTTTTGAGGTCCGCCAGTGCCCTGTCGGCGGCATATTTTTCCCGCAGATTCAACGGAGGCCCGGGCTCACTCATCTGGAATTTCTGACAATAACGAATCACTTCCCGCGTCCCTCGCGCCCTACTGCGCCCACCGCCCGTTCACGGTCGGCAGGGTGACGTTATCCTTGATCGCGGAGAAATCGGTCTTGCCCACGGCCCCGATCATGGGAACGCCGGTGGATTTTTTCCAGACGCGGCTCATGTATTCGCCCGTGTGGCAGCCGTAGCTTTGGACGACGGCATCCTTGGTGAAGAGGCCACGGTGCAAGCGGTGCAGGTCGGCGCAGTGCAGGTAGCAGGAAGAGACGCCCAGAATGTTATTGCTGTAATCAAAGAGGAAACAATACCGGTTGGAGTGGCCGTAAAATTCAAAGCCGCTCATTTTCCGGCCGCCGCGGTTGTTGAGATAACTGATGAGAAAGTTGGAGTTATTGAACCAGATCAGCTTGACTCCGCGCTCGGCGGCGAGGGTGGTGACCTCGGCAGTGGTGCAGAGATACTGCGGCCGCTTTACCGCGTCCTCGCTCTGGCGGGATTCATAGGCGGGGCGGTAGACCAGCCACGTCAGGTTGATGGCCGGACCATGCTGCGCGCGGAGTTGGTCGATGCGGATGCGGGCGGCCCGGATGAAGTTCCCCCAGTAGCGGTCGTGCTGATCCTTGGGCATCCGGTATTCCTCCCAGTAGCGCAGGGCAGGGCCTCCGCTGGCGATCACGTATTCTTCCTGCGCGTAGTTGCGCTGCGCACTGGCCGTATCAGGGATGGAGGACAGGCCGAGCAGGGCCAGCAGGATCAATCGGAGTAAAGCACGGGAGGACATAGGCGTGGAATATCAGGAAAGCTATAATCACGCCCCGCCGCAGATGCAAGGCGCGCCGCAGCTGGTCCATTTCCCTGTTGCGGCACTGGGCCACGATCCCAAGATGCGATCATCCTTCTGTCATGAAAATCTACCGCATCCGGCCCGGCGCCAAAGTCAAACTCTCCGACTACAGTGCGGATGGCGAAACGGAACTGGCCGGCGACAAAGAGCGTGGCATGGGAGAGCTGGAACGGTTGAAGGAGGATCTCCGGCAACTGCAACAGATGCTTTACGCCGAGCGCCGTCACCGTCTGCTCATTGTTCTCCAAGGCATGGATGGCAGTGGCAAGGACGGCACGGTACGTAATGTTTTCAGCGGGATCGATCCGCACGGTCTCCGGGTGATTTCCTTCAAATCCCCGACCCAGGAGGAACTCGATCACGACTTCCTGTGGCGTGTCCACAAGGAAGTCCCCGGCAAAGGGGAACTGGTGGTTTTCAATCGCAGTCACTACGAGGATGTCATCGCGGTGAACGTGAAAAACCTCTCGCCCAAGGCGGTCTGGGAAAAGCGTTATGATCACATTTTGAATTTTGAAAAGCTCCTTGTGGATGAAGGCACCACCGTCCTGAAATTCTTCCTCCACATTTCCCGCGAGGAGCAGCGCCGCCGCCTTCAGGCCCGGTTGGCCAACCCGGCAAAACATTGGAAATTCAATCCGGAGGACTTGGCAGACCGCCGGCTCTGGCCCCAGTTCTCCGGCGCCTACGAGGAAGTCCTCAGCCGCACCAGCACGGAGGCCGCCCCGTGGTATATCGTCCCGGCGAATCGCAAGTGGTACCGCAATGCCGTTATTGCCAACATTGTCCGGAGCACTCTCGCGAAGCTGGAACTGAAATTTCCTGCGCCCGCCTGGGATCTGACGGGCGTGACGGTGGAGTAGGGCTTGATCTAAGTCCAACGGCTGCGGGCAACTCCTCCGTTGCCACGCTGGGGATTTTCCCGGAACTGTCTGTATGAGGCAATCCCACGAGTGGTTCGACCACGATGAAGCCGCCAACGAGCGGCGCTATTTCCGTGCCCGGAAATTTGGCAAGGAATGGCAGATCCAAACCACCCTGAAAACCGAGCCGGATTGGCATCGGCCGGATCCGGTGCCATTGGAAATTCTGGAAGCCCTGCGCAAGCAGTTGGAAAATAAATACGCCCGCCGCCGGGTCCCGTGGAATCATCTGGTGACGGTGGACCGTCTGGTGGTCGCCGCCGGTGGCGTCGCCAAGCACGTTGACGAAAAAGAGGTATGACCCCCGGCCACGTGCCCAACGACGAAGCGGCGATGCAGCTGGCTTTGGCCGAAGCGCGGCGAGGCATCGGTCTGACGGCTCCCAATCCGCCCGTCGGGGCGGTGATCCTGAAACACGGCCAATTGCTCGGCCGGGGCTGGCATCAGAAAGCGGGTGGGGCTCACGCCGAGATCGAAGCCCTGCGCGATGCGGCCGCCCACGGGCACGATGTCACTGGGGCCACGATTTATATCACCCTCGAACCGTGCTCCACCCACGGCCGGACTCCACCCTGCACGTCTGCCATCCTCGCCGCTGGTCCGGCGCGGGTGGTCTGGGGCGCCCGCGACCCCAACCCCGCCCATGAAGGCCGCGCAGAGGCCTTGCTGCAGGCCGCCGGCATGGATGTCACCACCGGCGTCTGTGGAGAGGAATGCCAGGAAATTCTCCGCCCTTTTGCCAAACGCATCACCACCGGCCTACCGTGGGTCATTGCCAAAGCCGGCATGAGCCTGGATGGCCGGATCAGCCGCCCCGACGGGGAAGGGCAGTGGCTCACCGGAACCGCGGCCCGCGCCGATGCCATGCTGCTGCGCTCCACCTGCGAAGCCGTCCTCGTAGGCGCGGAAACGGTGCGGCAGGACAATCCTTCCCTCACCATCAGGGACGAGGCACTCCGGCCCGGCCAGAGCCAGCCGTGGCGCGTCGTTCTGACAAAATCCGGACAACTCCCGGAATCCGCCCGGGTTTTCACCGACGCCCACCGGGACCGCACGCTTGTCTTCCGCAGCCAACCCTTCGAAACGGTCCTGCGCGACCTGGCGGACCGTGGGGTGATGTCCTTGCTGATCGAAGGCGGGGGCCAGATTCTCGCTGCGGCATTCTCCGGTGGTTGGGTCGATGAAGTCGTGTTCTACACCGCGCCGCTCATCAGCGGTTCCGGTCGGCCAGTGGTGGAGGCGGCGGCTTTTGAGGGCGGATCAATATCGATGGAATTCATTGATTGTCAACGAGTTGACAAAGATCTGAGAATAAATGCGCTGGTGAAAAAGGAGGCCCGGCCATGATCAAACGCCCTGCTGTTTTTTTCGATCGCGATGGTGTGGTCAATGTCTCTCCGGGCTCTGGTTACGTGCTCCGGGTGGCGGATTTCCAACTGATGCCCGGCATTGCGGATGTCTTGGCATGGTGCAAGGCCCAAGGGTTCTACACGGTGCTCGTGACCAGCCAGCAAGGCGTGGGCAAAGGTCTCATGAGCTTGGCCGACCTCGACGCCATCCATGATTCCCTCCAAGCCCGGCTTGCCCGGCACGGGGCCGCTTTCGACCGGATTTACAGCTGCACGGAATTGGCCGGGCAGGGCACCCGGCGCAAGCCTTCGCCTGAAATGATCTTTGAAGCGGAGGCCGCGCTCCCGATTGATCTCCCGGCCAGCGCCCTCGTCGGCGACCACGACCGCGACATCCAAATGGCCCGGAATGCCGGGCTCGGATTCGCGATTCGTCTGGCCAGCGACAATGCGGTCAACGAAACGGGCGATGTGCTGACCCACACCATTGCGGAAGTCATGGCAGCCTTGCAGCGCTGGCATGCCACTGCCAGCTTAAGGGCTCAAGGCGGCTGAAGGGACGGCTCGGGTGTCTGGGTGAATCCCGGACCTTTCTCGATCATCACAGTCAATAACGCCACATCGGCCGGAGTGATTCCCTGAATGCGGCCGGCTTGTCCGAGGGTCTGCGGCCGGATCGCGATCAGCTTCTGCTGGGCCTCCTTCTTGAAACCTTTCATGGCGGCATAATCCAGCCAATCGGGCAGAGGCTGATGCTCCATCCGGGACGTCCGGTCCACCTGCTCCTGCTGGCGCACCAGATATCCGGCGTATTTCAGATCCACTTCCAGCAGGTCCCAGATTTCAGGGGAATACTTCGCCCGGATTTCTTCTGGCAGGCCCCGCCAGGAATTCTCGGTGCGGCGGAACCACTTGATCAGATGCACTCCTTCATGAACGACGCGTTCGGCGAGTTCGTGGGCTTCCGCCAAAGTCGCGGCCTTGGCGGCGGTGCGCGATTGCCGTTCCGCATCGATGAATCCCCGCTCGGCCGCTGCCGGGGACAGGCGCAGATCGCAGTTGTCCTGCCGGAGCAGTAGCCGGTATTCCGCCCGGCTGGTGAACATGCGGTAGGGTTCGCTGACCCCTTTGGTCACCAGATCATCCACCATCACCCCGAGATAGGAGTCCGTGCGGCAGGGAATATAGGCGGGTTTCCCTTGGAGTTTCAGGCCGGCATTCAACCCCGCGATCAGGCCTTGGCCGGCGGCTTCCTCGTAGCCCGAGGTGCCGTTGATCTGGCCCGCGAAATACAGGTGCTCCACCCGTTTGGTCTCCATGGTGGGGAATAGCTGGGTGGGCGGGCAGAAATCGTATTCCACCGCGTAACCGGGGCGGATGATCTCCGCCTTCTCCAGCGCCGGGATGGAACGGATGAAGGCATACTGCACCTCATAGGGCAGGGAAGTGGAGACGCCGTTGATGTAATATTCGTTGGAGTGCCGGCCCTCGGGCTCCAGAAAGAGTTGGTGGGAGGCTTTTTCGGCAAACCGCACCACCTTGTCCTCAATGCTCGGGCAGTAGCGGGGACCGATACCCTCGATCACCCCGGCATACATGGGAGATTGATGCAGGTTCGCCCGGATGATATCATGAGTCTGGGGGCACGTCTGAGTGATCCAGCAGGGCATTTGTTCCACGTGGAACGTCGGATCCGCCCAGCGGTTCAAGGTGAATAGTTCGCCCGGGTCCCGGCCGATGGTATCGGTCATGTAGGAAAACAGGGCGGGAGGAGTGTCCCCGTCCTGCCGTTGGCAGCGGGAGAAGTCGATGGACCGGCTATTCAAACGGCACGGAGTCCCCGTCTTGAAGCGCTGCACCTCGAAGCCCAGTTCCTTCAGCGAATCACTTACGGTGGACATGGCATCGCCCATCCGTCCCCCCGCAGAATTCCGCATCCCGACGTGAAGCAGGCCGCGCATAAACGTCCCCGCCGAGATCACGATCGCCCGGCAACGGAAGTGCAGGCCCATATTGGTGCGCAAACCGACCACCTTGTCGTTCTCCACCAGAATCTCTGCGACGTTCCCCTGATGCAGTTCCAGATTCGGGGTGTTCTCCAGAATCCACTTCATGCGGAACTGGTAAGCCTTCTTGTCCGCCTGCGCCCGGGGCGACCGCACGCTCGGCCCTTTGTTTCCGTTCAGCATCCGGAATTGAATCGCGGTGGCGTCGGTATTCAGCCCCATCGCCCCACCGAGGGCGTCGATCTCCCGCACCATATTTCCTTTCGCCAGTCCCCCGATCGCCGGGTTACACGACATCTGGGCAATCGTATCCAGATTCTGGGTCAACAACGCGGTCCGGCATCCGAGGCGCGCGGCCGCCAAAGCGGCCTCCACCCCGGCATGGCCGGCCCCGACGACAAGGACATCATAATGCGTGGGATGAGTGAAATCAGAAGTCATGCAGACAGGGAAGGGGGATAACCGGCAGCAAAACCCGCCGGGCCGATACAGTAGCACACGGCGCAAGTGTTCCACGTGGAACGTTTGCGGAAGTCCAAACAATGTCTTCGGGATTGCCGTAGAAGAATCAGACTAGCGATAGTGCGGGAATCTGAATCTAGGTTTAACCGCGAATGAACGCTAATAAGCGCGAATGGATTCCCTGGAAAAGCACTGCGCTCGCTGGCCTTCCAGCTTGCCGGATTCGCGTCTATTCGCGTTCATTCGCGGTTAAACCTCCTTTGGCATCGGAAAGATCGCCCGTTGCAATTTTGAAATAAAACGCCATTTTACTCAATGCCGCAAAACACTTTATCCAGCCGGGGGACAGGTGGTGTTTCCCAGCGGGTTCCGGAATGAGGATGGACTAAAGCTTGGGCAAAACCCTTGAGGTGGAGCGCACCAAGGCCGGGAGAATACATCTTCCCTCGCGGAAAGCCCGGACCGGCGGCATTGCTGGAGGCGTTGCTGGAATCCCCCAAGACTGCTCCGGGAAAAACAGTGGACTTCAGCAGGGAAATCCCGGAAGCTGTCAGGAGAACACCGGTTTGATCCCAGCCGGACAAATGACAATGTATTTCAGCGTTTGGCAACTTCCGGAATTAAGCCAGTTTCCAAAAGGCGAGCGCAATCAAATCTATCGGAAATATATTCATCCGCTGCTTACGAGGTGGCCGGTGATGCTGGCCAAATTCGGTTTTTGTTTTCCGATCTTCCTAAGCTTCACTTGGCTTCCCAGCGCGCTTTGGGCTTATGTGGCTTGGATGGCTTTTTACTTGGTGGCCGATCATTTTTTCGACCTTGTCGCCATCATCCTGCAACGCCCGCGGCTAAAAAAGATGATGGAGGACGTGGTGTTGGAAAAGCCCCCCAGGTCGGGCCTCGCTACGGCGCACTGAGCACGCAGTCGTGGAAGGCGGCGATGGCTTCACCGGGGTCGTCGGCCCGCATCAGGCTTTCGCCGACCAGAATGCCGTTGGCGCCGGCTTCGAAAACTTGGCGGGCGTCGGCAGGGGTCTTGATGCCGCTTTCGCTGATGAAGATCAGGCCGTCCGGGATTTCTTCGCTGAGTCGTGCGGTGGTGCCAAGATCGACCACGAAGCTTTTGAGGTTCCGGTTATTGACGCCGATGATGCGCGCGTCGGTTTCCAAAGCGCGTTCGAGCTCAGCTTCGTCGTGGACTTCGACTAGCACATCGAGTTGGCATTTCTCTGCAACTCCAAGAAGGTGAACGAGTTCTGATTGAGTCAAGGCGGCCACGATGAGGAGGATGGCATCGGCTCCAGCGACCACGGATTCGTAAATCTGGATTTCGTCCACGATGAAGTCTTTCCGCAGGAGGGGGATGCGGGTTTCGGCCCGGATGCGGGCGAGGTAGCTGAGGTGGCCTTGGAAATACTGCTCGTCGGTGAGGACGGAGATGGCGTTGGCCCCGCCGTCGTCGTAGCACTTGGCCATGATCACGGGGTCGAAGTTCTCCAGGATGACGCCGACGCTGGGGGAGGCTTTTTTGACTTCGGCGATCACGGCGAGTTCGTCCGGGCCGAGGTCGAGGGCACGGAAGAACGACCGGAAATCATTGCGCTGGAGGGCGGCGAGGCGGAGGGCTTCGGCACGGGGGCGGAGTTTTTCCACTTCGAGGCGTTTGGTGGCGATGATTTCGTCGAGTTTGTTCATGGAGAAAGAAAAAGGGGCTGGGGGCAGGCGGGGAGAGGGATCTTGAGGAATTTTGAACAGAAGGACACGAAGGACAGGAAGAGGGCAACTGGGAGAGAATTTCTTCGTGCGCTTCGGCTCCTGCGGTTCAAATTCCGGGGTGACTTTGGAAAAACGAAAGAAATTGAAAAACCGGCTTGCGGAAAGAGGGAAATCGCAAATAATCACGGTCCGCCACCGAGAGGTTTTCCTCCAGGCTATGCGGGCGTAGCTCAGGGGTAGAGCGCAACCTTGCCAAGGTTGATGTCGGGCGTTCGAATCGCCTCGCCCGCTCCATTTTCTTTTTTGGAAAATGGACGGAATGCTTTTCATCACGCTGGATCCGATGTTGAGCTTCCTTTTTGATTTGGTGGGAACCGTTGCAGGGGATGTTCTGGGTTTTTTTTGGAAATCCGACAGGATCGGTTCAGGTGGCAGCAGCATAGGCGAGTCCGAGTTTGAGAAGGAAACCTCCCGTTCCTACGGGAGGTGGATCATCAGTATCAGCTTGATATTGAGCGTGGGTTACGGAGCGTGGTGGTTTTGGAATCGCTGACCGGCGGTTCCCGTTCCTGAATCTCCCACGATGAACTTTCTTCCGGGGTTGCCGACCACCCATTCAGCCCTAATCTTGAGACCATGAGCAGTGTATTGGAAATTGAGAGTGCCGTTAAGCAGCTTTCCAGAGCAGATCTGCACGCCTTCCGGGATTGGTTTCTGGGGTTTGATGCCGCGGAGTGGGACCGGCAATTTGAAGAAGACGTCAACGCGGGCTGCCTTGATGCTTTGGCGGACGAAGCATTGAAGGACTTGCGGGAGGGGCGCTGCAAGGAGTTGTGAGGCACTTGGCGAGTCCGAAATTTTGGGCCTTCCATGGGAAGTTGCCCGCCGAGGTCCGGAAACTGGCGGATGAGAATTACGAATTGCTCAAATGCGATCCAAGGCATCCGTCTTTGCATTTCAAAAAAGTAGGCCGGCTATGGTCAGTGCGGGTGGGCATTCACTACCGGGCGACCGCAGTGGAAGACGACCAGGCAGTGGTTTGGTTTTGGATCGGGCACCATAGTGAATACGACCGCTTGATCGGGCGCTTCCAGTAACGATCTACACCTCCAACTGCTTCATTATGCGTTATTTCATCACCGGCACGGACACCGACTCCGGCAAAACATACGTCACCAGTCTGCTGCTGCGGGCGTTGAATGCTGCGGGGAAACCGGCGGTGGGTTTCAAGCCGGTGTGTTGTGGAGACCGGCAGGATGTGGAGGCCTTGTTGGCGGCGGGGGCCCCGGGGCCGACGGCGGACGAGGTGAATCCGGTGTTTTTTGCGCAGCCCTTGTCGCCGCTGGTGGCGGGGTGGATGGCGAATGTGCCGTTTGATTTCGAGGCGATCCTGACCGGGTGGAAGGAATTGTCAGGAAAGCATGAGCACCTCCTCGTCGAAGGCGCGGGGGGCTGGGAGGTGCCGGTGACGGTAAAGGAGACGATGGCGGATGTGGCGGTGGCGCTGGGTTTGCCGGTGGTGGTGGTGGTCAATAACCGGTTGGGGGCATTGAACCACACCCTCCTCACGGTGCGGGCGGTGCAGTCCCGCGGGCTGAAGTGCGCCGCGATTGTCTTGAACTACCCGCAGGACGAGCGGGACAGCGCCAGCATTTCCAATCCGGCGGCCCTGCGGGAGATTTTTCCTGACATCCCGTTGGTGGAAGTGATGCATGGCGAGACGGAGTTGGACTTGGCGGATTTCCCTCTCGACTGAGGCGCGGGGGCAGGGCACCCGTGGCCATGATCCAGCCTGATGAATTTGCGGCAGTGCCGGCCCCGGAGCCGGCACTGATCGATTTGGAGACCGACCACTTCTACATGGGCGAGGCCCTGCGGCAGGCCCGGAAGGCCTATGCCAAGGCGGAGGTGCCGGTGGGAGCGGTGATCGTGCGGGCCGGGGAAATCATCGCGCGCTCGTGGAATCAGGTGGAAACACTGAAGGACGCCACGGCCCATGCGGAAATGCTGGCGCTGACGCA
>CAIZWU010000061.1 GCA_903936775.1 uncultured bacterium
CCCACGGACCGCCTCAGATCACGCCCGGGAAGGGAGAAATCGCTTTTCCCTATACCCACCGACGAACGCTCCACCCCCCGTCCAACAACACGGATAATGCTGACGCCGACCACCCCAAGCCCCGGATTCATGCTTTCTTTCCGGCGCAGCATATCCTAAACGTTGGACGAAGAAACTAGCGTTTCAAAACTCTTGATATCGCTTAAATAGCAGCAGAATACGCGCACCGGTTGACTATGACTGATTCAATAAACAGCATCAAAGCGACCGTCAACGATATTCTGCGCGGGTGGCGCGACCTTTGGCCGGGAGGATTGCGCGATGAGCAGTATTCGACGCTCAACCTGATGGCTCATTGCCGGCAAGGCGCTTTGGGATACAACCTCGCCAAATGCGAGGACTGCCGCCACCGGGAGTGGTATGCCAGTTCCTGTGGTGACCGCCACTGCCCGAACTGCCTGGGGCCGCGGCAGGCCGAGTGGTCGGAGAAGGTTTGCGGGAGGCTGCCGGATTGTCCGCATTTCCATGTGGTGTTCACGGTGCCCGAGCAACTGCATGAAGTCTTCGAGCTGAACTACCGGATTCTCGCGGGGGAACTCTTCGCCGGGGCGGCGGAGACGCTCCAACTGTTCCAGAAGAACAACTGGCGGATGGAGGGCGGATTTCTGGCGGTGCTCCACACCTGGGGCCGCGCGCTCAACTGGCATCCCCACCTCCATGTGCTCGTCAGTGCGGGTGGCCGGGACTGTGCGACCGGTCAATGGCGACAGGCACGCCCCAACTATCTGTTTCCCGTCCGATCCATGTCGAAAGTCTTCGGCGCCATCCTGCTGCGGCGCATCGAGGCGCTCGAAGGCGACCCCGAAGTCCGTTGGCCGGCAGGACTCGACACGCCGGAGCTCCGCCGGGACTGGCGCCGCGACTTGGCCGGACGCCATTGGAACATCTTCAGCCGCGCCACCCTGGGCAACACCCGTGCGGTGGTGCGGTATCTGGCTCGCTACACCAGCCGCATCGCGATCAGCAACCAGCGCATCAAGCGCATTGACGGGGAGCAGCGCACCGTGAGTTTTGAATGGAAGGACTACAAGGACGGCGGGCAAACCAAGGAGATGACGATGTCCGGGGCCACGTTCCTGCGGGCCTTCACCCGTCACATGGTGCCCAAGCGGTTCCGGCGAATCCGCTACTACGGCCTGCTGACCGGGGCGAAGGAGCGCCACCGCAGCCTGCCGGGCGCACCGGCGGAGAGCATCGGGGAAAAAACCGCGAAAAAACTCCGTCCGGTCTGCCCTTCATGTGGCGGTTGCCAATGGCGGTATCTGAGGTTCAATTACCGACCTGCCAGACAACCGAAATCCACCCCACGGACCGCCTCAGATCACGCCCGGGAAGGGAGAAATCGCTTTTCCCTATACCCACCGACGAACGCTCCACCCCCCGTCCAACAACACGGATAATGCTGACGCCGACCACCCCAAGCCCCGGATTCATGCTTTCTTTC
>CAIZWU010000062.1 GCA_903936775.1 uncultured bacterium
AAAGGACACCAAAAGAACCACTGGTAACTCAAAGCCGATTCACCTGCGGGATGAGCCCATCCGAGGCACCTTTTTCTATGGAAATGCCTTACTCTGTGTCCTTTGTGCCCTTCTGTTCAATTTTCCATTTTCCTGTTTAGGATAAAACCCGGAAGTCGTCCGGACCGGGGACTCCGTGTGGTCACCGGCGGCCGTAGTACGTGCCGATGTAATCCGCCAAAGCTTCCTGCCAGGGACGGATGTCCCGCCCTGTCAGTGACGCCAGCCGGGTGGTGTCCATGGCGGTATGCACGGGACGTCCGACCAGAAAACCAGGCAGGTCCGCGCATTTTTGGGGGGTGAGGACGCGGCACTTCAGGGGGATGCCGGCGGCGTGGGCGAGATCCAGGCCGGCTTGGCCGTATTCCATCCACGAACACGCTCCCGCGTTGCCCAGATTCACCACGCCACCGGCCCCGGGATGGAGCACCAGCGCTTCCAGCAAGGCTGCCTGATCCACGCTGTAGCTGGGAGTGCTCCACTTGTCCGCGATCGCTCCGCAGTCGGGGTCTTTTTGCGCCCGCTGGATGATGGCATCGACAAACCCGGCGCGGTCCGGCCCGAAGATCCATGAGGCGCGGGCGACCAGAAAGGCAGGATCCGTGGCCAGCACCGCCAGCTCCGCGGCGTGTTTGGTCTGCGCATAAACCCCCAGCGGCGCGCAGGCATCCGATTCCTCCCTGAGGCCGGGCGCCCTGCCGTCGTAAACGTAATCGGTGCTGATATGGATCAGGCGCGCTCCCCGCTGGTGGCAGATCCGGGCGATCTGTGCGGGAGCGGCCGTATTGACGGCGTGGGCTTCCTCCGGATGCTGCTCACAGTAGTCCACCCCGGTCAGGGCGGCACAGTGGATCACGGCATCAAATTCCAGCCCCCCGAAGTGGTCGGCAATTTGTTCCGGCGACCGCAGGTCCAGTGCTTTCCGGTCCCATGCAATGACGCGGTGCCGGTCGCGGAGGTGACGGGCCACGGCCGCTCCGAGACGTCCGCCGGTGCCGGTGATGATGATGCGCATGGCGCATAGGGCAGTGACAAATGACAAAAGACAAATGACAAATTGCAGCCGGGCCGGGGGTGCGGCAGAAATGGGCGATGTCCTTTCCAAGCCGAGTCCGAGCGGTGCTTGTTTCCCTGAGCCGGGAGCAGCGGTGGTTTGTCATGTGGGTGATCCTGGCGGGAGTGGCCCTGGCTTTCCTCGCCAAGCCTGGTCCCCGGGCCGCCAAGGCCACCGGGAAGCTGGCGGAAGCCCATGCCGCTGGCCACGCCGCCGGCACGGCGGATTACGTGGCCTACTGGGTTCCCAGGGCGGCCCAGGGGGGAGTCGCCGTGGCGGTGCTGCTGCTACTGGGCACCCGGTGGCTGGTGCGTCCCGTGCCCGGGGCGGGCCTCGTGCCCCCGGACCCGGGCCGGACCCCGCGCCACGTGCTCACCGCCGTCGCCGCAGTGGTCATGCTTTACAGCGGTTTCGCCAATGCCCCCCGCCTCGATCTGAGCCTTTGGGGAGACGAGGATGCCACCCTGCGCAAAAGTGTGGTGGGCCAGTTCGAACGGAACCAGGAGGGGAAACTGGAATTCGACGGGGTATCGTGGCTGGAGACGGTTTTCCGTTATCATGATCCGAACAACCATCCCTTGAACAGCGTGCTGTCGCGGCTCAGCCACAAGGCCTTCGCAAGGGATCTGACGCGGCCGGATGGATTTTATTTTGATGAACGGGCGATGCGCCTGCCGGTCTTTGCGGCCGGTCTGCTGGGACTGGCGGCCCTCGCATGGGTCGGTTGGGTGTTGGGCAAACCCGCGGTGGGCGGTCTCGCGGTGGTGCTGATGGCGGTGCATCCGTGGTTTGTCCGTTATGGCTCGGAATCACGCGGGTATGGGTATCTGCTGCTCTTCACCCCACTGGCCCTCGGCTGTCTGATCCGGGCTACGCAGACCGGCCAGTGGCGGTGGTGGATCGGCTACGGCTTTGCCCAGTTTTTGATTTTGTGGTCCTATCCGGGCGCCCTGCATCTGCTGATCGCGATGAATGTCTCTGCGGTTTGCCTGGTATTTTTCCTGAAGGGCCCAGCGCGGGGGTGGCGTGAGGCGCAGTTCGGCCGTTGGCTCACCTCCTGTGCCTTCGGTGCGGTCCTGTGCACGCTGTTGATGCTGCCTTTAGTACAGCCCCTGCTGTTCTACCTGAAGCTGCCACGCATGCAGGGACCGATGCCGCTGGCGTGGTATCCGGATGCCATGGCGTGGCTCTGCACCGGCATGCCGTGGCGGCCTTGGGACGCGGGCAATCCATTATGCTGGTCGTGGGAACAGGCGGCGGTCCCCCGGTTCAGGGAAACCGGCGTCTTCCTGATGGCTCTCGCGATGGTGGTGGGAGCAGCGGGCTGGTGGGCGAAGGGCGGGATTTCCCGTTGGATGCTGCCGGCTCTGCTCCTGCACGCCCCGTTGTTTGTGCTGCAGTCCCGGCTTTCGGGAGGATTCATCTATACCTGGTATTTGTTCCCGGCCTTGGCCGGCGTGGTTTTGGTGGCTTCGGGAATGCTTTTCCTGCCGCTCCGGAAATCGGGCCTGATCTTGTTTTTGTCCGGGGGTTTCCTCGTCATGCATAACGCCAAAGCCATCCGGTTATTGCGGGAGCATCCCATCGAACAGATGCGGGAAGGCACGAAATTGACCCGGCCGGTCAGCCTCGCCTCCGACCCGCGGATGGATGACGTCATGACCATCGACATCGTCATGACCACCCGCGGCTACGACCCGGCAGAGCTGCCGCTGCCGTCCGATGATCCTGATCAATTCAGGAAATACCTCGCCGAAGCGGACGCCAGACAGAAGCCGCTCTTTGTGCACTTTGGTTCGCCGGATTTTGCGGCTTCCGTGCGGCCCCAACTGATGGCGCTGATCCGGAATCCGGTGCTGTTTGAGGCCATGGCGACCCTCCCCGGCATGGACGGCCCCTACACCCGCCAGGTCTTCCGTTACCGTCCCGGCACCGTGGCGACGGTGCCCTGACGGTTTTCGGCGGTCCGGTTTTCCTTATTTCACACAGCGGAAGCCCAGATGGTTTGACGCGGTGTCCGGGGTGGTGAATTGGCGGGCGGAGGGGCGGTAGCCTTCGCAGTAACAATCATGGCACAGCCATGAGCCACCGCGCATCAGCTTGCTGGGCTGGCCCTGGTGATTGTCGGCGGAGGGAGGCGGGCCTTTGGGGTTGTATTCCGGGCTGCTGGCGTAATAGCCGCTCTCATACCAGTCGGCGGTCCACTCCCAGGCGTTGCCGGCCATGTCGTGGAGGCCATAACCATTCGGCGGGAAGGATTTGACAGGGGCGAGGGCCGGGAAGCCATCCCCGGCGGCGTTCTTCGCGGGGAATTCCCCCTGCCAGATATTCATCATCCATTGTCCGCCGGGTTTCATTTCATCACCCCAGACATACTTTTTCCCGGACAATCCACCGCGGGCGGCAAATTCCCACTCCGCTTCCGTGGGAAGACGTTTCCCGGCCCATTGGGCGTAAGCGGAGGCATCCTCCCAGTTCACGCAGACCACAGGATCACTCTCCCCCGGGGCCGGACCGGCCGGGCCCATTGGCTGACGCCACGAGGCGCCTTTCATGTATTCCCACCAGGCCAATTCGTTGTCGAGCGGCACCGGTTCCGGGGTGGGGCGGAAATTGTTGGCCCCAGGCTGGAGCATCGATTCATCAATCTGCGCCCGGATCTCTTCCGGAAAGTCTTCCTTCTTCGGCGTTTTTTCCGCGGAGGTCACATAGCCGGTGGCTTTCACAAAAGCGCCGAACTGCCCGTGGGTGACTTCCGTTTCATCCATCCAGAAGCCCTCCAGCACCACCCGGTGGGCCGGTTTTTCCACGGGTTTGTCATCGGACCCCATGGTGAAGGTGCCACCGGGAATCCACCTCATGCCGGCCGGTTTTTCTGCCGGGGCGGGAACGCTGGATTCCGTGGTGGCATGGGGATTACGGCGGTCGATATCCGCCGGTTTGGCCGGTTTATCGCAGCCCGCCAAAGTGAGGACCAGCAGGAGGGGAAGGTGAGGTTTCATGGGGGCGGCAGTGGGGAAAAAGCAGCGTGGATGGCTCCCTCTGCATAAACCTAAACGGGAAAATGGAAAATTGAACAGAAGGGCACAAAGGACACAGAGTAAGGCACTTCCATAGAAAAAGGTACCTCGGATGGCCTCACCCCACAGGTGAACCGGCTTTGAGTTACAAGTGGTTCTTTTGGTGTCCTTTGTGCCCTTCTGTTCAAACTCATCGCGGTTTTCAGGATAAAAAAGGGCGGCCCGGTTTGCCACCGGAACCGCCCCCGTATTCAAGGATCAGGAATCAAGCATTCGGGATGGTGAAGCCCTCGCGGTAGCTATCCCTGTTGATCTGGTTGGCGGCCTCTGCGTTTTCGCCGGTGTAGACTTCCTTCACCGGATCAAAGGTGAGGGCGGCACCGAGGACGGGTTTGATGCTGGCCAGCTCGATCTTGTTATCGGTGAGGTGGGTGATCATGCGGTCGAAGGTTTCGGTGAACAGCGCGTTGTGGCCAATCTTCGCCTTGATGGCGTCGATGGTGGTCGCGGCGCCGGTGCGGTAGCTGTGGTTGGCCATGTGGGCCAGCGCCGCGGAGAGGTGGCCGGTGAGCGCATTGTGGGTGATTTCCTGTTTGCCACTGCGGATGGAGGCGAGGAAGCGGTCCTGGTGTTTGGCGCCTTCGTTCTTCTCGAACTTGGCGACTTCCTTGCCGTCTTTGTCGTAGGCCTTGCCTTCAGCGACCCAGCCGCCTTCGCATTCGATCACGTTTCCGACCCCGATGCCTTTGTAGTTGGAGAGCCGCCCCCGGAAGTTCATGTCCTTTTCCGGGAGACCGCGCACCTCGAAGATGACGGGCACGGGTTTGAAATCGTAGAAGGCGATCTGGGTGTTGGCGGTGGTGGCATCGTCATCATAGCCAAACCGGCCGCCGATGCTGAGCACGTTTTCCGGGCAGGCCATGGGGTCGCCGACCAGCCAGCGGGCGACGTCGAGCTGGTGAGGGCCCTGGTTGCCGATGTCGCCATTGCCGTAAGGCCACTGCCAGTGCCAATCGTAGTGGAAGCTCTTCCGCTGCACCGGAGCCATCTCGCGGGGACCACACCAGAGATTGTAGTCCACCGTGGCCGGAGCCGGGCCGGCGGAGGCGATTTTGCCAATGTCCTCGCGCTTCTTATAGCAAAAGCCGCGGGAGACTACCGCCTTGCCGATGGCTCCGGTTTTGATGAACTCCTGGATCTTGAGCCAGGCGTCATCCGACCGGCGCTGCATGCCGTGCTGCACGATCAGTTCAGGATGTTTGGCGGCATGTTCCACCAGCTTGCGGCCTTCCCACATGTTGTGGGAGACCGGTTTTTCCACAAAGACATGTTTGCCGGCCTGCATGGCCGCTATCGCGAGGAAGGTGTGGGTGTGGTTTGGCGTGGCGATGATCACCGCGTCAATATCCTTGTTTTCGAGAAGCTTCCGGTAGTCCTGGTAATATTCGACAGCCTGGCCGTCGAGTTTCTTTTTCATGGCGTCCAGCACCGCCGTATCCGCATCACAGATGGCGGCCACCCGGCAGCCCTTTTTCTTGCCAAAGTCCCCGACATGTCCGGCGCCTCGGCCGCTACCGCCTTTGCCCAGACCGATGAATCCCAGACGGATGTCGTCGTTGGCTCCGATGGTGCGGGCCCACATTTGAGAGGAGAACGCGAGACCGGCGGCTCCGGCAAGGCCGCCCTGGAGGAAGCGGCGGCGACTGGGTAGGATCAGGGAAGACATGATTTTAAGATAGGATGGAATTTGCAGGACGGTCCGGCGTGCGATGCCGGATGGCAAGCATAGGGGGTAACGAACGCGGAAGGCAAGATCATTCAACCCCCACGGCTCCGCGAATCCGTAGCCCATCCGGGTGAGGCCGGCCGCCCGGAGCCGGCAGGGTCCCTCAGCGTTGGGACTGGAGAAATGCTACCACATCGGCCAGTTCCTGCGGCGTCAGAATCAGGTCCAACCCCTGGGGCATCAGGGAAAATTGGCCCGGGGTCAGGGATTTGATGTCGGCCTGGGGCACCCGGACTTCCGGCGTGCCGGCTCCTACGGTGAGGGTGACACTTTCCGCCCCCTGATTGGTCACGATGCCATAAACGATGCTATCGTCCTGCCGGGTGAGCTGCACCGGTTCGTAGCTGCGGACGAAACTGGCGTGGGGATAAACAATCGCTTCCAGCAGGTCCCGCCGGGTACGGATGGCGCCGGCCTTGCTGAGGTCCGGCCCCACCTGACCGCCTTTATAACCGATGGGATGGCAGGTGGCGCAGGCGGCCTTGGCGGTTTGGAAGACCACGGAGCCGCGCTCGATATTACCTGCCGGCAGGTCTTTTTCCAAGGCATCCAGCCGTGCGGCCTGGTCCGGAGCCACGTGTTTGGCCTGCGCCACCTTGAGGGCCTGCTGCACGGAATCCGGGAACTTTTCAAACGTCGCGCGCAGGCTGTCCGGCGGGGTGGAGGCCAAGGCGGCACTGGACTCCAGCGCCGCCACGAGGGCGAGCCCGGCCGCTTCATCGGATTCACCTGAAAAGGCTTTGAGCAGGAGAGGGCGCTCCAGCACGCCGGCGGTGGCAAAGTGGGCCGCGAGGCGCCGGAGCTGGGTGGGTTCATATTGCCGGGTGGAGAGCACGGCGGCGGCGGCGGTGCGCGTCGCCGGTTGCTCGAGGGAGGCGAGGATGAAGCTGAATGAGATCTCGTCGAGGGACGCCGTGGGGAGAGTGGCGAGGGCCTGCAAACGGAGGCCGGGGGTGGTCCGGGCGGCCTCCGCCAGTTGTGTCAGGGCGGGTGCAAAAGCGGTCCGGCCGGCCGCGGGAAGCTTGCCCAGGATATCCAGCACGAGGGCTACGCTGCCGGCGGTTCCTTTTTCCAGCAGCCGGGCGAGCGGTGATTGCCAGGAATCCGGCAGCGCCTTGGGACCCAGCCCGGCCATCACTTCGAGCAGGCGGATCTCGGTGTCAGGGTGGGAAGCCCGGCTGAGTTCCTGACCGATCAAATCCCGGATGGCTGGGGCGGTCCCGAGCAGGCCCAGGGCCTTGCCCAGCAGTGGGCTGGCGTCCTTTGATGGCAGCGCCAATTGCTGGCTCACCCAGGGGAGGGCCCCGGCTGCCCAGTCGCCGTGCCGCCCCAGCACAAAAAGTCCCGCCGCGCCCAGCGCCGGGTCCGTGGTGTTTAACAAGGGCAGCAGTTCCGCCGCCGTGAGCCCACCGGACTTCATTTGCTCCAGTGCATACAAAGTGCCGGCCTGAACCAGCGGATTGGCGTGAACCAGTCCCCGGCGGGTCGGGAGCGGCTCCCCGATTTCCAACAAAGCGTAAGTATAGGCGTGGAAAAGAAAACGATCCCCGCCGGTATGGTTGAGGGCTTCCAGCAGGGCCGGCACGGCCTCCCGGACGCGGCCCTTGCCTAGCAGGCCCGCCGCCTCGCGGCGGAGGTGGGGATCTGCCGCCGTGAGCGCGGCCAAGCATGCCTGGGGATCCTGGGCGGGCAGGGCTGTGCGCTGCGGGGCAGGGGCCGGCAGCGGGACTTCCCCGCTCTTTTTCCGCAGCCGGTAGACGGCGCCCAGCACGTTGGGTTTGGCCAGCTGGGAGGTGGGGCAACACAGTTTGTACCAACCGCCCGTGTCGATGATGAGCACGCTCCCGTCCGGGTCCTGAATCACATCCGTGGGGTGGAAATCAGGGTGATCGCAGAGCAGGAAATCACGATCATCGGTCCGGTAGCTGGCTCCCTCCGGATGCAGGGTGTGGCGGCTGACCTTGCGCAGGTTGAACTGGCACACGAGGAGATCGCGTCCATAACGGATCATGCCACAGGGGGCGGCGGGACCCAGCTGGGTCATCGGCGGCATCAGGGCTCCGGTGCGGGGATGGCCGGCGAGGACGTCGTGGTCTTTGCCCCAGACGCCGCCATGCACGGCGTGGATCAGGCCATCCCGCTGTCCGCCGCCGGGATGTTGGAAAAAGGTGCCGTTTACGATCAGATCGCCTTCCGGGGTCCAGGCGAGGCCGACCGGATTGTCCATGCCGGCGGTGAAGACCGCCTCGATGTTTTCCGGACCGTTCGGGCCGGGGGTGGCCCGGAACACATGGGACGCGGTGGTGGTCCATCCCGGCTGGCCGGGCAGGTCGTAGGTCTGCGCCGCAAAGGCTCCTTTGCACCAGTAGAGCTTTTTGTCAGGGCCGGCATAAGGGCCGTGCAGGTCATTGGCACAACCAGTCAGGGTTTTCCCATCAAACCAGACGTCCCGCTGCTCCGCGATCCCGTCGCCATCCGCATCGGTGAGTTTCCAGATCTGGGGAGGAGCCGCCACGAAAAGCGAGCCTTCATGCCAGAGACAGCCCTCCGGGAACATCAGGTTTTCTGCGAACACGGTGCGTTGGTCGAAAACCCCATCGCCATCAGAGTCGGCCAGCCGCAGCACGCGGTGCGGCTTTTTTTTCAACTGCTCCGCGGCGGGCTCATTGCTGCCGGAGGATTCGGTCAGATAGAGCCGTCCCTTGTCATCAAAACTGGCTTCAATCGGCCGTTCCACGAGAGGGGGGAGGGCTGCTTCCGACAGGGTATAATCATCCGGAAAAGTAAATGTTTTGCCGCGCAGGGTCAGTTCGGCGGCCGTCAACGCGGCGGGCCCCACGAAAATAGTCAGGGCGATGATGATTTTGGGGCAGGCCATGTCCCTTAATACCGCTGGCAGTCCACGCTTCTCACAGCCGCTTTTCCGGAGATCCGCCGGTTCCGCCTTCGCCCAGAATTGCCTCCATCATCCGCAGGGCCTGGGCATTCTCCTTCACGGCATGGACCCGGAGGATGCGCACGCCGTGCTGGCGCGACCAGGCGGTGAGCGCGGTGGTGGGCGCTTCGCGGGCGAGGGGATCGGCATTTCCCAGCAGGTGCCCGATGAACGATTTCCGGCTCACCCCGAGCAGGACGGGGCGGCCGTGGATTTGGAATTCCGGCAAGGCGCGCAGCAGGGCGAGGTTGTGCTCGAGGGTTTTGCCGAAGCCGATCCCAGGATCTAAGGCGATGCATCCCGGTTTCACTCCGGCGGCCACCGCTTCGTGATAGGCGGCCAGCAGGCGGTCACGCACCTCCGCCACCACATCGGTGTATTCCGGCTGCTGCTGCATGGTGCGGGGAGTGCCGCGCAGGTGCATCAGGACGAGGCCGGCCCCGGTTTCCGCGGCGACGCGGGCCATGTCAGGGTCGTGCTGGAGACCGGAGATGTCATTGATGATTTCTGCCCCCGCGGCCACCGCCGCCGCGGCGACGCGGGCCTTCATGGTGTCGATCGAAATCGGCACCGCGCATTGCGCCTGCAGCCCGGTGATGACCGGCAGGATGCGCCGCAATTCCTCCGCTGCGTCCACCGGCGAGGCCCCCGGCCGGGTGCTCTCGCCGCCGATGTCCAGAATATCTGCGCCATCCGCCACCATCTGCAGTCCCCTCGTGATGGCTGCTGTGGGATCAACGTAGCGGCCTCCATCCGAGAAGGAATCCGGCGTGACATTCAGCACGCCCATGATCAGGCCACGGGTTGTCAGATCAAAGGAGCGGGAAGCAGTGCGCCAGAGCATGGGGGAGGAAGGTCAGGGGTCGGGCGGCAGGGGCTTCGGAGTCCCCTTGATTTGAAGGAGCACGTTGGCCGCCGTGATCAGCAGGCCACCGCTGATCAGAGTCGAGGTCAGGATTTCATTGGGATAGGAACCCCCCGTCCAGCGGGAGAGGATTCCGGGCAGGAAAAGGGCATACACGGCGGCGCAGACCGGCTCGATGCAATAGATCAGTCCGGCCTCGGTGGCGGAGACTTTGGGCTGCCACAGATTCATGATGGCATACGCAAAGACCGTGCAGGCCAGCGCCAGCACCCCCAGATGCGCCACGGCCGCCGGCGACGCCACCACCCGCCAGAGATCCCCTGCTTGCGGTGCCGCCGCCACCGCCACCGGCGCCGACCACGCCGCAAAGCCCAGAAACATCAGCAGGGTCACCGGCATCGCCCGGTTCTCCCGGTAGCGGGGCCGCTCCAGCAGGATGATCTGAATGGTAAACGCTGCCGCCGCGCCGAGGGTCTCCCACTCGCCCCGCCCCATGTGCAGCGTGCGCCAGTTGAACCCTGACAAGATCGAAATCCCCCACAACACCAGCCCGGTGCAGAACACCAGCCGCCATTCCGGGACGAGACGCCGGGAAAAAGCGTGCCAGATCGGCAGGATCACACAATAGGACTGGGTCAGGAAGGCGCTGGTGGAGGCACTGGTGTGCGCCAGCCCGTCCGCCTGCAGGATCAGACCCAGTCCGCCGATCAATCCCAGCAGCAGCCCCTGCCGCACTTCCTCCCGTGTCATCCCGCGCAGCAACTGCGGCTTCCACAGCAACAAAACCGCCGCCGCCATCAAGGACCGCAGACAGATAATCCACGAGGTCAAAAACCACGTCCCCGCCGCCGGCACCAGATCCTGCTGCAGCATTGTCAGCATCTTCTGCACCGGAAAACTCAAGCCCCACGCCGCCGTGCCCGCCATCAGCCACAGCACCGCCCTCCGGTGCAGGGCGGGTTCTATCGTGGGGTAAGCGGACATCGCGCACCAAGGCGCAGGCAATGGCGGGTGTCAGCCGGGATTTCAAAATCGCTGTCGGGCTTCAGCGTATCCCGGTTCCCACTGATCCAGGAAATTTTGGTCAAATCCGATTCGCTAATCAGTCATAATCGGCTAAAATCGGGCATAAACGGTCATAATCAGCCAAAGCTTGGCCATCCATCATGCTCCCTCCCGCTTTCCCCATCACACCGGAAATGCTCCGTCTCATTGCGGAACTGGACGAGTTCAAAGGCCAGTGGCGCATGATGCGCAGCCTTTCCCCGGAAAAACTCACCGGCCTGCGCAAAGTCGCCACCATTGAAAGTGTCGGCTCCTCCACCCGCATCGAAGGCTCCAAGCTCACGGACCGCCAAGTCGAAGACCTGCTCGGCCGCCTGCACATCACCGAATTCCAAACCCGGGATGAACAGGAGGTCGCCGGTTGTGCCTGCGTCATGGATCAGGTGTTCGATGCCTTCGGGCAAATCCCCGTCACGGAAAACATGATCGGCCAGCTCCATCGCGACCTCCTGCGTTACAGCACCAAGGATGAGCGCCATCGCGGCCACTACAAAACCGTGCCCAACCACGTCGCCGCCTTCGATGCCGACGGAAAAGAAATCGGCATCGTCTTCCAAACCACCTCTCCCTTCGACACCCCGCGTGCCATGGAATCCCTCGTCGCCTGGTTCACCAAAGCCGACCGGGAGCGTTCCCTGCATCCGCTCCTCCTCATCGGCAGCTTCATCGTCGTGTTCCTCGCCATCCATCCGTTTCAGGATGGCAATGGCCGCCTCTCCCGCGTCCTCACCACCCTCATGCTCCTCCGCGCCGGCTACGCCCACGTCCCCTTCAGCTCTCTGGAAAGCGTCATCGAAGCCACCAAGGAAGGCTACTGCCGCGCCCTCCGCCGCACTCAAACTACCCTCGCCTTGGAGCAGCCCGACTGGGAAGCCTGGCTCCTCTTCTTCCTCCATTCCCTCACCAAACAAAAGGACACCCTCGCCCGCCAGATCTCCCTCGAAGCCTCCCGCCCCGAAGACCTCCACCCCCTCGCCCAAAAAATCGCCGCCCTCCTCCCCGATCACGAAACCCTCACCCTCAGCCAGATCGTCACCCTCACCGGCGGCAAACCCAGCACCATCAAATTGCGCCTGAAGGAACTCGTGACGAAAGGTTATCTCGTGCCCAAAGGACAAGGACGCGGGGCGTATTATTTGAGATCTCCTTGAAAATCAGCTATAAGCCAAAGATTAGAGTGGATGCTGGCGGAACGATTCGCAGACATCCACGGCGTTGTTGGCGGAGAGAGGTTTGGCGGGAACCGCGGGATTCCGCAGGAGGCAATAAAGTTCCAGCAGGATCAACTCGCTGATGACGACGTCCTCGCGGTCCTGGAGCGATTCAAGGAAGGCAACGGAGTTCCTCCTCCTTGGCGGCGATTTCATGGAGCACCTTCAGTGGAACTTGAATGCCTCCGCCGTCCACCCTGGGCAATTTCCAGGCCCTTTTTGGCGCGGGAGATTCAGGGAAGCGGTCGAGAAACAACTCCAAGCCACGGCGGCTGATCTCAGCCAAGGAAACTTCACGTTCCGCCGCAAAAATCCTGGCCCGCTGATAATGCTCATCCGGGAGCTGAATCTGGGTTCGTATCCTGATGACAAATTTACATCGCCTGCCGCTGAGAGTAAATACAGTCTCGTTTAGGCTGTGCTTGCTGAATCGCGGGTGAATTGTCCCGAATTTTCCATTTCCTCCCGCCGCATTTGACGCCAGAAGAAGAGCCGGTTTTCCCCGTCTCTGATTTTGACCCTCTTTTTCCGTGCCTGAACTTTCTGCCTACCTCACCGCGCAAACCGCCCGCGTCGATGCCGCCCTGGAGCGCCTGCTCCCTTCCGCGGCGACGCCACCGACGACCCTGCATGCGGCCATCCGGCACAGCATGTTCGCCGGGGGGAAACGCCTGCGCCCGGTCCTGCTGCTGGCGGCTTGCGAGGCCTGCGGGGGCGATTCCGAAGCGGCCCTCGCCGCCGCCTGTGCCATCGAATGCATCCACACGTATTCCCTGATCCACGACGACCTGCCCTGCATGGATGATGATGATTTCCGCCGCGGCCGGCCGACCTGCCACAAGGTCTATGGCGATGCCATCGCGGTGCTCGCGGGCGATGCCCTCCAGCCCATGGCCTTCGAGCTGCTCCTGCAATCCCCTGCCGGTCCGGGCTATACCACCGCCGATCTGGTCCGGGAACTCGCCGTCACCGCCGGTAGCCGGCATCTCATCGCCGGCCAGGTCCGCGATCTGGAAGGCGAAGGCCAGACCCTGACCTTCGATGAACTCCGCCTGATCCACGAAGGCAAAACCGCCGCCCTCCTCACCAGCAGCCTGCGGCTCGGGGCCATGATGGCCGGGGCTTCTCCCTCACAGCTTGCGGATCTCACCATCTTCGGCCACGCCACCGGCCTCGCTTTCCAGGTGATCGACGATATCCTCGACGTCACCCAGACCAGCGAAAAGCTGGGCAAGACCGCTGGCAAGGACCTCGCCGCCGAAAAAAGCACCTATCCCGCGCTGCTCGGCCTCGAAGCCTCCCGCGCCGAAGCCGCCCGCCTCACCGAAGCAGCCCGCGCCGCCCTGCAGCATTTCGGCCCCGCCGCCGGCCGGCTCGGCGAGCTCGCCGGGCACCTGCTCCAGCGGGAGTTTTGAGAGGACCGCAAAAAACTTCTTCCGATTCGTGTGGGCTAGCAATCTCCGGCGCGGCGGAGTTCGTCCAAATCCGCCAAATCCTGCGGGCGTCCCGCCGTTTGTTTGGCAAGGATGAGATCGGTTTTTCCAAGATAATAAACTGGGAAATCATGCTCCAGGGAGGAGACCTTGCCGGGCCAGGCCTGATCGAAATCCAGTCCGGGAATGGTCGTCAGAAAATCGATGGCACAGGGTGGAACTCCAAGGGTGAACTGGGTGCCCGGCGTGGCAAAATCCTGCTCGGAAATATCAATCAGGGGAATGCCAAACAGACGGAAGGCCTGCATCAATTTCCGGGCATTTCCGGGGGTGGGTTCGATCCAAAGATCAATATCCTTGGTGTAGCGGGGCTGGGAATGATGAATGACTGCGTAGCCGCCCGCCACCAAATAGCGGACATCACAGGCGTGTAAGCTTTGTAACAGATCTTTGAAGTCGGAGTTCATCGGGAGACTTTCCTTTCATATCCACCCAGTATTGGACGACCAGTTCCCAGGCGGCTTGGCGCCGGGCCGCACCACTGCTGGCCTGCCAATCCTTGACCTGCTGGCAGCGCAGTTCCTCATGTGAATTGAATTTGCGCAGCTTCCAGTGGGAGCGGTCTTTGAGGGGCTGATTCACGGGAAAAACCTACCGGTGAAAACGGAACGGACAAGCTGGAGTTTATTCGTCTGCCGATAATTTCAGTAAATTTCGACGCATCCAGACCGGGCGGGGCGTAGCCTTGGTCACCAGCTTTTACTTCACGCCCTCCCGTGCTCCTGTCCCTCCGCTCTTTCGCCATTCTCGTCCTCGTCTCCATGCCCGGCGTCACCGGTTGGGCCAGTTCCGCGTAAGCTCTATGGTAATTTTAGTAAATTTCGGGTGCGTCCAG
>CAIZWU010000063.1 GCA_903936775.1 uncultured bacterium
ACGATCCGGCGGTGCCGGAGCCCCCCTCAACGGACTCACCCGGCGGGTGAGGGAAAATAGAGATAGGAACAGCACTCATCTCCTTGGTGATACGTCACTTCCAGCGCTTTGCCCAGATTTCCATTTTCCCTTTTAGGATTACCGGTTGGACGACAAGCCTTGGGATTCCGGAAACCTCGGGTGGTCCTCCCCGCTGACGGAGGTGGATCCCGCCCGCTTCATGAATTGGACCTATGAAACGATCGCCGTCACCTCGGGTTTGGTTTCCCTGGCATGGTGGGGCCTAGCTCTGCTCGTCGCCGCCCGCGCTTTCCGCGCTACCCGGGCAGTGGAGCGGGAAGCGGCTGCGTGGTGGCGCGGGGAAGGGCCTTAGGTGCCCGACTCGGCGGAAACCTGCATGGTGGCGGTGACGTGATCCAGTTTCTTCACCACGGCGTCGAGGTTCATCACGTGGTCGATCACGATGGGTTCGGTCTCGCCCTGGAAGCGGAGGATCAGCCGGCCGGAGCGCACGAAGGGCAGGTAGTATTCAAACACGTCGAAGACTTCCTTGGTGTAGGTGAGGCGCATGGTGGAGAAACGCCGGCGCTTGTCGAGCACGCCACCGACCACGATCACCTCGTTGGATTCGATTTTAACGTAGTGGAACCGGGCATAAATGATGGCCGCGATCATGAGGATGACCCAGACGGCAAAGATGGCGAAGTAGAAGTGCGCATTCGCGATGGGAATGAAGCCACCGAGGAAATTGAAGAATCCGTTGAGGAATTGATAGTAGATATTGAGGATGAAGAGCCCCATGCCCAGAATGACGGTCGCCGCCACGCCGAGCAGCGCCCAGGTGAGAATGATGTCGGTGCAGACCACCACCATGGTGTAGGTAAATGCCGCGAGGAAGATCAGGGCGATGACCTGCTCGATCTTGAGTTTTTCCGCCATTTTGCTGTATTCGACCTGCGCCACGGTGGGAGCTGCCGAACTGACGGTGCCGTCGACCTGGGTGACAGTCTGGGCAGCCGGAGGATGGGACAGGCGTTTCAACTCGCCATCGATGCCGAACAACATGCTGAAGATACCGCAAATCAGGGCCGCGATGGCCATCGGGTAAAGGATCGGAATATTGGGCCAGACGCGGATGGTGAGGGAGTGAGGATTGGACCCCGGTTCGTGCAGGGAAGCGTGGGCTTCGGAAAGAGCCGGCTGGAGAGGGAGCGTGGCGGCGGGCGGTGGGGAGTCTGGATCGGACATGGCGTTGGAGGGAGGAACGGTGGAAAAATAGGGTATCATTTCACAGAGGCAGCTGGCCTGCCAGGTGTTTTCCTCGGGAGATGGAGGAGGTATGGCGTTTGATCTTGTCCCGTTCTGAGTCAGTCTCAGCGTGTTTATGTCCGCTGCTCTCCCCACTCCGGCTGCTCCGGTGCCGCCCCGCCCGCGTCGGCGCTGGGTGCGGCGTGGTTTGCTGGCGGCTGGCCTGCTCCTGCTCATTTTGGTTTTATTCCACCGCCCCTTCGGACATTGGGCGATCCGTCACTTTGGAGGCTCGGCCTTGGCCAAGTCGGGGATCACGGGAGAATGGAGGACCTCCGGTTCCCTGCTGAATGGACTGGTGATCGATGACCTCAAACTCACCGGCAACCCCACCTCGCAACTGCGGTCCGTCACGCTCCAGCATGCGGCATTGGACTATGATCTCCAAGCGTGGCGTCGCACCGGACCCGGGACGGCGCTGCAAAGCCTTGTGGTGCAAAATCTCGAAGTGGAGATCGATTTGACCATTCCCCGGCCGAAGCCTGTGGGGAGCCGGCCCCCCGGGCCGAAACGAAAACCCACCTTGCCTGCCGTCGTCCTGCCCGCGGTTCAGATCGAAAATCTCACCCTCCGGCTGCGGCTGCCCAATCACCAGCTGGCAGTGCGGCGGTTTTCGCTCCTGCTTGATCCTGCCAAACCGGGCTTCATTGAAGCGGAAGAATTGGACCTGCCGGGCACCCCGGTGCTGCGTGATCTCAAGGGCGTCACCCACTTGACTCCGACCACCCTGACCCTCGAACAAACCACCCTCTGGCCGGATACAGTGCTGGAGCGCCTGATGGTGGATGTGGCCAAATTGGCATCGGACGAGGCCGGTATCTCCCTCGCGGCCCGCCAGGGCGCCACCCATTTATCGGTGGAAGGCCGGTCCGGCGGATGGTTTACCGGCGTCACGGCGGACGCCACGGTGGCGGTGGATAAAATCAGCCAGGAAACCCTCGCCTTCTGGGGCGTGCCTTCCGGAAAAGCCGCGTGGCAGGCGGACCGGGCCGTTCTGAAGTTCGTGGGCCCGGTGCTGCGTCCCGACCAGCTGGCTTTGGACCTGTCGGTGCTGGGCGGCGGGTTCTCCCTGCCGGGCGTGAAGCTGACCGATATCCAACTGGGAGCCACCATGGGTGGGGGAGGGTTCACCCTCGGTCAGCTAAAAGCTGCTTCCGGCAGTAACACCGCCGTAGCCAAGGGGCAGGCCGCGCTGCCGGCCTCCTGGGCCGGAATCGCGCAGGTGCCCGGCCGGCTGGACCTGACGTTTCAAGCCCCGCAACTGGCGGAACTCCTGCCACCCGGTGCCGCAGTGACCGGCCAGGCGGAAGGGAAGGGTACCGTGGTTTTCGCTAACAGAGTCCTGACTGAAACCACGGCTGAGATCACGGCGGGCGGAGTGCAGGTGCAGGGCATCCCGGTCGAATCAGCGGCGAGCCGGGTGCGGCTGGAGGATGGCGTGCTGAAACTCGAGGAAGGCAATGTGCGGCTGAATGCGCAGAATACGGTGGCCGTGACCGGGCAACTGGCGCTGCGCGGGACGCGGGATTTTACCGTGAACTGGCAAGCCGATGCCCGGGATCTGGCCACAGTGCCGGCTGCGGTGCGGGCGGGTTTGCCCTGGCCGACCGCTGGCACGGTGATTTCCCATGGTTCGGCTTCCGGGGCGCTCCAACACTGGCAGGCAGGGGATTGGCAATCGCTGCAGGGCAAGGCGACGGTGGATGTGACCGGCCTGCGGATTCAGGAGGCCGCCCTCGATTCCCTGCATTTGCAGGCGGACGCCAAGGCAGGAGTGGTTCAGGTGGAAGACTTGTCCGTGAGGCTTGATGCCTCCAACCGGTTGAGTGCGGCGGGTGAATTGAATCTCACCGATCAGGGACTGCCCCTGACCGCCCGGGTAAAGCTGGAACTGCCACAGGTGGTCAAAGCTTCGGCCTGGAGCACTCAATTCAAAGGCCCGGTTTTGCTTGCGGGGGCGGTGGCGGTGGATTGGCAGGGTGAGGGGATGCTTGAGCCGCGGCAGATGGAGAGCCGGGGCGAGGTGCTGGTCCGGGAGTTGAAACTGGAAGGCTTTCCGGAAATACTGGGTCTGAGCGCCAGCCTGACCCAGTCCGGCGGGGAGGTGAATCTGCCGAAGCTCAAGGCCAGCGCCGGGCCGTGGCGCGCGGAAGGAGCCGTTTTCTTCGATGGTTGGCACCTGACCGTGCCGAAGCTGGAAGCCTTTCTGAAGAACGAGCGGTTGGTGGATCTTGCCGCGAGAATCCCCCTGAATGGCGTCAAAGTGCGGTCGGATTCGCCGGTCTCCTGCCAGCTTGCAATCAATCAGCTGGACGCGGCCAAACTAGCGGCCGCACTGGGAAAAACCTTTCCCGTCCAGGGGCTGCTGTCCGCCAACGGGAATTTTTCCGGCACGCTGGAGACGCTCACGGGCAGTCTGACCGCGGAGGCTACCCGGATCAAACCCACCGCCGCCGGGGGGCCGCCTACCGAGCCTGCCACCGTGAAGTTAACGGCGCTGGTGAAGCAAGGAAACCTTGCCCTCGAGGGCACCGCTACCCAGCGCCCGTTACAAACCGTCACCCTCTCGGCCAGCCTTCCCCTGGATCTCCCGGCGCTCTTGGAGAATCCTCAGAAAGCGAAAACCCTGCCCTTGAGTGCGCAGGTGAAAATGCCAGCCTCGTCGCTGGCGTTTCTTCCGGCCTGGGTGCCCGCCCTGCGCACCGTGGCAGGCACGGCGGCGATGGATTTCACCGTTTCCGGCACGGTCGGCGGGCCCGTCTGGAAAGGCGGGGCCACTGTTTCCGCCAGCGAGGTGACTTTCGGGGGACGCGCTTTACCTACCGTCAAGGACGTCAAGATCCGGCTCCGGGCGGATGAAAAACGACTGGCCGTGGATGAGGCCTCCGTCATGCTGGCAGGCGGGCGATTGAGAGTCACCGGCGGGGCCGGCATAGACAATTTCAAGGACCCCGCGCTCGATTTTCAACTCACCGCCGATGAAGTGCTGGTGGTGCGGGATGAGAACCTCTCGCTGCGCGCCAATGCCGCGCTGACCTGCCGGGGCCGCCTCTCCGCAGCCGAAGTGAAAGGGCAGGTGGACCTGGTGCGGGGACGGGTTTTCAAGGAGATTGAATTCCTGCCGCTCTCCCTGCCTAACGATCTTCCGCAGCCCCCTCCGCCGACCACCCTGGGGAAACAGGGCGCACCGGCCTTGGCCCCGCCGTTCGACCGTTGGAATTTTGATATCGCTATCAAAACCCGTGATCCCATCCGCCTGATGGGCAATGTCGCCAAAGGCAATGCGGTGGCCGATCTCCGCCTCTCAGGCCCGGGAGCCCGGCCGGAGCTGACTGGCACGGTCAAGCTGGAGGAAATGTGGCTCAAACTCCCCTTCAGCCGTCTCAACATCACCGAGGGGGTCGTCTCCTTCAGCAGGGAGCAGCCCTTTGATCCGCAGATCAATATCACCGGGGAATCCATCACTGGCAGCCGCATGGTGCAGGTTTTTGTGCAGGGCCGGGCCCTCGACCCGAAAGTCAGGCTTACTTCCAGCCCGCCGCTGCCGGAAGGGGAAATCGCTTCGCTGCTGGCCACCGGCGTCACCACTTCCGACCTCACCTCCAGCCGGGATGAAGCTGCCGGACGCGCGGCCTTTGTGCTGTTGAAACAGACCTATCGCAAACTCTTCCGCAAGTCTGCGGTTGATGCCAGCGATGACGAGCCGCCGCGCCTGTCCTTTGAGTTTTCCGTCTTCGGCAGTGACCCCTCGCGGCGGGGCGTCTCGGCGGTGTATGAACTCACTCCCAAGTGGCGTGCCATTGGCCGTGTCGGCGAAACCGGCACCTTCCGGGGACTGCTCCACTATCTGATCCGATTCCGATGAACCGTTTTATTCTGTTCCATCTGATCTTCTCCTCGTGGGCGCTGCCACTGCCGGCGCAGCCGCTGCGTGCGCCCGTGGCGGCAGGGGTTCCCGTGGAATTGCAGGGAGTCAGCAGTGACATGGCGGCGGCCTCAAAAATCGTGGTGGAAAAGCAATGGGCGCTTTCCGGGGATCAGGCCGTTTCCGCGCCCCTCGCCGATGACCTCGCTTTTTTCCTCCAGCAGCGCTATCTCCAATTGGGGTACCGCGAGGCCCGGGTGGATTGGAAGTTGTCAGGCGCGCGGGCAGTGTTGCTGGTGGAGGAAGGCAGCCGGCAGACGGTGGGCCGGATCACCTTCACCGGAGTGGACCCGGGGCGGATGGATTCCCTGCGGAGTTATCTGACCCGGCAGACCCGCGAACGGGAAGGGCGTCTCGCCAAAAACCTGCCTTTTGTGGAGGGCGATCTGGAGGCCGGTCTCGGGCTGGTGGTGCGTCGGCTGCAGGCCGATGGCTACCTGCAGGCCACTGCCTCTGACGCAGTTTATATGCCCGGAGCAACCCCTGGCAGCATGGATATCGCAATCGATCTGAAACCGGGGAAGCTTTCGGTTTTTCCAGTCCTGCGGGTGGAAGGCGATGCCTCTCTCCTGACAAAAGCCGCGCAGGAAAAAATCACGGCCCTGGCCGGCCAGCCCTATAGCGAAGTCCGCCTGGAAAACCTCCGGAAGGATCTGAAAGGCGATCTTCAGCAACAGGGCCGGTTTGCTGCGGAAGTGCAGGCCGTTTCCCAGCCGGGGACAGCGGTGGACGGCAAGGTGCCTGCTGTCATCACCATTATTCCGGGCGAGCCATTTACCGTGAACGAGGTGCGGGTGGCCGATCAATTGAGCAAAGGCGCGCACCACGTGGCGGAGGCCGTCTTTGCTGCTGCGACCGGCCAGACTTACGCCCCGGAGACGCTTGATCTGCTCTACCGCCGGAGCCTTGATACGGGAATCTTCAGCCGCCTCGAGGTGGAGCCGGTGGCCTTGAGCGGCCATACCCTCGCCTTATCCGTGAGTGGTGAGGAGGCTCTGCCAAGGACCCTGGGATTCTTTGGGGGCTACGAAACGTTCTATGGCCCGATCGCCGGGATAGAAGCGCGGCATGTGAACTTCATGGATACCGGGAATTCGCTCGGCTTGCGGGCAGAACTGAGAGGCACCGGCGCCAATGGCAGTGTGCAATGGGCCGACCCTGCGATCTTCGGTTCGCGCAATGCGTTGGGTCTGGGGATGGCCTTGGAGAATTTCACCTTCAAGGATTACACCCATGACAGTGCGGGCCTGCGCGGCAGTCTGACCCGCCGGATCAACCGGCGGATCACCGCGGAGATTTTTTCAGCGGTCAGCCTGAATACGGCAGAGAGCGAGGTGCTGACGATGGATGAATTGGGGCCTGATGATTACCAGACCCTGACGGCGGGCGGGCGGTTGATCCTGGACTACCGGGACAACCCGCTCAATCCCCGCTCCGGATGGTTGGCCGGGGCGGCGGTGGAAGGCGGCTTTGATCAGGGCGGCGAGAATGATATCAATTTTCTCCGGACGGATTTCAATGCGTCCTATTATCATCCGCTGGGTGAATCCTGGCGGTTTGCCCTGGGCGCACGGGCTTCCTCGCTCGCCACCAACGGCGCGGCGGAGGACGTCCCGATTGACCTGCGGCTTTTTAATGGCGGTGGCACCACGGTACGCAGCTTCGCGGAGCGCGAAATGGGCGCGGCTTCCTCGCGGGGCAGTACGCCGCTGGGCGGGCTCGCCACCAGCGTGGTCAATGCCGAGTTGTCCTATGAAATCATCCAGAACCTGGAGATCGCCACTTTTGCTGATGCCGGAAGCGTGAGCCGGGAGGATTCGTCCTCGTTCCGCGGGGAAGATTTGCGTTACGCCGTGGGAATGGGAATCCGTTATCAACTGCCCATCGGTCCGCTCCGCGTGGACTATGGGTTCAATCCCGACCGCCAGCCCGGCGAGGCTGCCGGGGCGCTGCATGTGACGTTTGGCTTTGCCTTTTGATGGCAGGTTGCGCTGCCACGGGTTATGAGAGGAATGCCGGCTCAGTTCTCCCGGATTTTATAAAAGCGCCGGGGGGTGCTCAGGGGGATTCCGGATTCTGTGTAAGTGGTGGAGGTGCCCGTGGCACTGAGCGAGGAGGTGAGGGGAACGCCCCAGGAGGCCGGATCCGTGGAGCCATAAACCGTGTAGGTCCGGTCCGCCCTGGAGGTAAAGGTAACCGCTACGCTGGCGGTGCCGCCGTTGATCGCACGGACGACGCTGGTCACAGGAATGGTCGCCGGCGTGCTGGCAGAGGTGATGCGCAGGCCATTGAGAGGAGTCTCCGTGTCACCGCCGGCCAGGGTGCTATCAAAGTAGAGCACGATTTCATCGGTGCCATTGGAGGTCACGGTGACCTGGGCGCTCTTGCTTTCCACCATGCCGGTCGAAATGCCATTCAGCTGGGGCGCTCCGGCGTCTTCGCCCGGAAAGGACGAGTCTGCGGTAACCAGCGTATCCTCCGCCGTGCGGGTGGCATCCGTGACCAGCACCCGGATGATGGCGGATTGGGACAGGGAGGGGTCCTGGTGATAGCTCCGGATCGCCCAGGCGCCTGCGGGCAGGCCGGTCAGGCGGGCACGGATCATGCCGAAATTATTCTTCACAAAGTCCTCGGAAAACCAGCCGAGGGGAACGTCAGGGGCATCGCCACGATCGCGCCAGTCCAATCCACCCACGGGGATGCCGGCAGGGTCGAGGTTATCCAAGGCAATTTGAAAGGAGACTCCGGTGCGTGAGAGCAGGGTGGTGGCCGGCAGGTCCGTCCCGTTGGCCCCATTGGCGGCACCGATGACAAGGGCATTGGCGGCGCCGGGTTCCGCTTGGCCGGTGGAGGGTCCCAGATCGATCAAGGCCCAGGTCAAATCCGGCGGGCGGGGTCCGGTCCGGGAAAGACGCAGGCCAGCCAAGGGCACTTCCCGGTCCACTCCATCGGCGGTGCTGTCGAAGAACAGGATCACGTCATCAGTGCCGTTGGCGGTGACCTGGAAGCGGGCTTCATGTTGGGCGATGAGGCCGGTGGTGAGATTGGTGATAGTGGGGGCTCCGGTGTTCGCGGGATGGTCCGGCCATGAGGCATCGCCGACCGCCGCGGTGTCGACGGCAGTTCCGTTGGCGTCGGTGACCAGAATCCGGATGCCGGCGGACTGGGAATTGGCGGCATCCAGATGATAGCTGCTGACATTATAGGTGCCGGCCGGGAGTTGTCCGAGGGACGCCCGGATCATGCCCAGATTGTTTTTGACAAAATCCTCGCCCAGACGGTTGAGCGGAAGGCCGGGACTGTCACCACGATCCCGCCAGTCCAGCCCGCCGGTGGGAATGCCGTCCTGATCAAGGGTATCCAGGGCCAGCGTGAAGAGTGTACCGGTATCGGCCAACAGAGTAGTGGCGGGGAGATCGATTCCATTCGCCCCATCCACTCCGCCCCCGATGGTCCGCCCATTGGCAGATCCCGGCTCGGCCCGGCCACCGGTGGCCCCAATGTCAATCAGGGCAAAAGCTGCGCCGGGCGGACGGACCACCACGCCGATTGTTGCGGCGGAGGTCAGGAGTTCGGCTTCGGCGCGCAGCACATAGTCGGTGGTGGTGGTGGGTTGTACGGTCAGGGTGCCACTCCCATTGGCGTCCGTCTTGTCATTGACGCTGCCGATCCCATCAATGGAAACCAGGGCATCCGGGCGCACCCGCCAGTTCAGGACCACACTTTCACCGGCATCAATCCGTTGCCGGGAAGCGGTGTAGGCCGCCAGAGGGCGCACCGAAACCGGGACCAGTTTGGTGTCACTCCCGGTGGGGGTGTTGACTGTGAGGGTGTAGGTTGTGTTGACGAGGGGCGTAACGCTGACGGAACCGGCTCCGTTGGCATCGGTCAGAGACAGGACACTGCCAACTCCCTGGTCAATGCTGGCCCCGGTGGCGTTGGGCGAAATCAGCCATGAAAGCTGAGCCGGGCTGCCGGGCGTGATGCTGACCGGCGTCGCCACATAGTTGACGATGGGCACGGGCGGGGCAGCCGTGGGGACCGCGACCACGGTGATCATGTTGCCTGGGTAAATACCGTTCTGCACCGTGACCGAGGTGGCAACACTGGGAAACCGGTAGATCGACATGAAGTTATTCACGCCAATCCCTGGACCGAAGCCGTCACCAGTCTCATCAATGCCGCTGTAGTCCGGTTGGCCATTCGGCGAGATCCCTGTATTCATCCGCAGCCAGCCCCCATCAATGACCCATTGCAACGTGCCACCCAGCACGGGATCTGAATTTGAGGAACTGGCGACAGTTACGTTGGGACCATTGATACGGTTATCAATCAGGACGTAAAAGGTGGAAGGCGTGTCAGTGTTGACGACCGCTGAGTAGTTGGCATTGTCGCGGGCATTGTTGGAAAACTTCACATAATCGTAACCGAGCAGATAGGAGGGCAGGTCTGCGATATTGGTTCCCGTGGTGCTCAACAGTCCGCTAAACTCATCAAACGCGACTCCATTATGCTGGTGGGTGCGGTCGTTGTAACTGAGTGCTTCCTCCCCAAAGTCAGGGCTGATCTGGGCGACGGGGTCCGGGGCCACGTTGGTTTCCACCACACTGGTGATGGCTGCCGCGGCCGGGCTGGCGGTCGCCAGCATGGCCGCGCACACCGCACGGGGGGAAAGGGTCGATTTCATCGGGGGGAGTTCAACAGTGACGTGACCTGGCGGGGATGGGCTCAATCACAGGCTAGCGCCACCTTGCGGGGAAAAGGATCTCCAGAGCAAGATTTTTCGCGTTGAGGGTGCCTTCCTGACGGGCCTTGGAATCAGCGCCGGCAGGCCCTTTTTTAAGGCTAGACAAAGTCCTCGGCGTTGACCAAATCGCGATAGGCCATGGCACGCATGGCGGTGCAGAGGGCCGCTCCTAAAATAGTGCGCTCCTTGGCAACGCGGGAGACCTGGGCCGCAGGCCGGGCGAGGCCAAGGACAAGTTGGCCATAGGTCTCGGCTCCCGCAGCATATTCCAGCATTTTAAAGGCCACGTGGGCGGCATTGAGATCGGGGAAAACGAGCACGTTGGCGCGTCCTCCAAGGACGGAACCAGGGGCCTTGCGCTGCATGGTGTCTGGATCAATCGCGGCATCCAGCTGCATTTCCCCATCGATCTCCATATCCACCAGGAGTTGTTTGGCCTGGCTCCGGGCCAGTTCCATGGCGGCGAGGATTTTGGTGGTGGAGGCATTTCTCGCGCTGCCCCGGGTGGAGAAGGAGATCATGGCCACGCGGGGTTTTTCGGAAGAGAGCAGGTGGGCGGCGCGGGCGGTCTCGACGGCAGTCATGGCAAGCTGGCCCATGGTTGGATTGGGGATCACCGCGCAGTCGGCGAGGAAAAGAGTGCCGTTTACTCCAAGATCCGGGCGGTTCGCCAGATAGGCAGGCAGACAGGAGGAGGCACTGTCGCGCCCCGGCATCGGACGGATCAGGTGGAAGAGAGCCCTGAAGAAGGCGGCCGGGAAGCCTTCGTTGCCTCCCACCACACCATCAGCATAGCCATATTGCACCATCATCGCGGCGAAATAGGCTGGCTTCACCATGACTTCGGCCGCGTCCGGGACCGCCCGCCGGCGGGCTTTTTCAACGCGGCGGTAACGCTCGCAGAAGAAGTCGAAATCGTCGGATTCAGCAGGGTCAATGATGCCGATGAATTCCAGGCTGAGGCCGAGATCGGTGGCCATGGCCCGGAGGGCGGGGCGGTTTCCGAGCAGGATAGGGGCGACCGCCTCGGTTTTCACCAATTCTGCGGCGACGCGGAGGATACGGGGATCAAGCCCGGAAGGGAAGACAATGCGCTTGGGGTGGCGACGCAGGATTTCGACCATGGGCGCGAGAAAGGCGTTGGATGGGTCGAAAAGGGGACTGGGGGGAGGGGTCATGCGGAGCCCGGGGGCAGGATGGAGCCAGCGGGAACCGGTGACGTGGGGGCGGTGGAATGAAAATTCAAGAACGATTCCGGGTGGCTGAAGTAATTGGAATTTCAGGAACGTGAAAAAAGTTGGGCAGGGGTGGTAGAAGTTGCATGCCTCCGCGGTTTCCGGAAGGATGGCGGTGATTATTGTTTAATGATGTCTGAATGTGAAACCCATCTGCCGCCGGAGGGCCTGCTGCGCTTCCGCTGTCCGGGTTGCGATTACGGCTTGGAAGCCCCCTTTGCCTTCGCCGGGGTGGAAGCCCCATGCCCGGTCTGCGGTTCTGCGGTGCAGGCTCCGATGAGGCCGGAGACGGCGGTGGTGACCTTGCCGCACGGTTTTTGGGACGAATCTCCAGTAGTCCGTGCGGTTGGCGTAGCTGAACCTGCCACCGGGGAGAGCGCCGGTCTACCCCCGATTGAAAGGGGCGTGACTGAACTGGAAATGAACTGGGAAGTTCCTGCACCGTCCATGGAGGAAACGCCTTCCCCGCCGGCAAGAAAGCAAATGCCCGGACCGACACGGGAGGAGGAGGAAGCCACGGCGGAGTTGGGACATCGCCGGAGGCAGCACCGGCTGCGATTTTTTGACGCTGCGCTGATCACCTTGTTTCTGGGAACCTTGATCATGGGGGGGGCGGCCGTGGCGTTTACCCAGGCCAAGCCGGAATCCGTCCCGTTAGGGTCGCCGGAGCTTTCCGGGCCCGTGGTGGAGCGGATGCAGCAGCTGGACCGGCAGCGGGATCAGGCCGTGCAATCGGCCCGGCAAACCCTGCAGGGACTGCTGGCCGCGGTGGATGCCAAATCCGCCGGACCTTTGCTGCTACCCGGCAGCACGGGGACGGATGGGCTGGTGTTTCCATGCTTTCCCGGGGCGGGGCCGGATGATTTCGAGTTTATCCAAGTCCGGAGGATTCCCGGGACCGAGCGGTTTTTGTCCCTGTTTGAGATCGTAGCCGACCCTCCCTTGGTGATTCCGGTGGAGGAAACTGCGGCAGGAACCAAGGTCCACGGACTGGCTCTGGCCCAGCAGCAGGGCGGGCGTTTGGGGAAATTCCTCGCCACCCAGGGACAGGGGGAAGCGGTGTTTTATGTGCTGCTGAGGCCCGGTCCGGCGCCGATGGCTGCCGAATTGGTAAGGTCGCGACCGGACTTGCAGTCGTTCCAACTGGTGGCGGCCGAGCCGGCTTTTCCGGCGGACGGTGCCTCGGGCTGCCTGGTCTGTTTGACTCCCGGTTCAGAGGCGGCGGCCATCTTCGCCAAACGATCCCACGATTCGGGTTT
Source organism: uncultured bacterium (assembly GCA_903936775.1). Lineage (GTDB taxonomy): Bacteria > Verrucomicrobiota > Verrucomicrobiia > Verrucomicrobiales > V1-33 > CAIZWU01. The sequence continues at coordinate 12,475 of CAIZWU010000063.1, forward strand.
GCGCCCGGCGGTGGTGAAACTGGCCTGGCGGCAGCATCGGGAGTCCGGGAATTATATTGAGTTGGTCTCCTTCCAGCCAAATTCCTGGAGCCGGCACTAAACAGTCCGGTTCAACTGAAATCCCCAACCGCCTTGCCTACCCGATGCCGAAGCCGCCTCCCCTGCCTGGGAAATCACCGCGACACGCCCGCCGATTTTATCCGGAAGACCTCCGAACGCGACCTTTGACAGGGTTTGTTTGAGAAGGAGACGGAGCGCCTTCTGTAAGTGAATCTCGATGGCCGGGGTAAACTCTACCTCGCCGATGCCGGCAAAAAGGTCAGTATTATCCTAAAAAGGAAAATGGGTACGGTTGTTCCGCATCCTACTGGCAGAATGAGGGTGGGGCCTTGGGATAGTGGACGGGGGAGGCTGGAATTTCACCCGCTGAGCAGTAAGCCGGCTCCCTCAGGCAGGCCGGGGAG
>CAIZWU010000064.1 GCA_903936775.1 uncultured bacterium
GGAGCGTGGACATGGTGATGGTTGGTGGTTGGGTTGGAGGACAATCCAGGCAAAAAACGGCGGCGATGGGAAGCTTTTACGGAGTACCCGTATTGGCCCCCGGCGGAAGGATGGAAGGAAGGAAACTTTACAAAAATCGCGCCCGTCAGATTCCCGGGCAAAGGCCGGCCAGCGAAGGCCACCGCCATGTTCTTGAGCAGACGGCGGCGGTTGAAGGGAATGTGGAAGGGTTTGATTTGCGAGGTCATGGCCGGGGGGGATTTGATTTCCCCCCACCGATAACATGCCGTTGTGAAGGTCGTATGTCCGCGCGGCCCTTCATTTGTAAGGGAATGGTAATTCCGGAGTTTCCGCTTAACTTCAGGCTGCCCTGCATCACTCTTACGGCGCAATTTACGGACTTGTGAGGCTGACTCCGCTCAGCAGGGTGAAGAGCGGTCGGTTGATGTACAAATTGGATTTCCCGATCTTCCGCTTTTCCAGCAATCCCGCTGTCGTGAGTTGTCCCAGATACTTCGCCGCCGTGATCCGGGAGACGCCGAGTTCCTTTTCCACGAATTCTATTTTAGTGTAAGGGTGGCGGAACAGATGGTTCAGCAGGTCCTGGCTGTAGAGCTTGGGCAGCTTCTCCCGGAGGAACTGTTTGGTGCGCTGCATCAGATCCCGGAGGTTTTTTACCAATTCAATCCCGCTGCGGGCCGTGACCGCCACGCCCTTCACCAGATACGCGCACCATTCCGCCCAGAGTCCCTGATCCCGCGTGGATTGCAGGAGCCGGTAGTAGTCCGGCTTGGTAGTGGTGATGTAGCGGCTGAGGTAAAGTACGGGCACGTCCAACAGGCCTTCGCGTTGCAGGATCAGTAGGTTGAGAATCCGCCCGGTGCGTCCATTGCCATCGTAAAAAGGGTGAATGCTCTCGAATTGATGGTGGGCGATGGCCATGCGCAGCAAGGGGTCCAAGCCGTCGTCCGCGTGGATAAAATCCACCAGATTACCCATCAGGGATTCCACCTCCACGGCGTCCTGAGGTGGTTCGTAGATCACTTGGCCGGTCGCTTCATTTTTCAATATCGTCCCAGGCAGTTTGCGCAGGCCCGTCCGGTTTTGTTCCAGTTCCGCCTGGACCCTGAGGAGCGTTTCCAAGCGGATCAGCCCCGAGCGCCGCACTTCTTCGTATCCCACCCTCAACGCAGCCAGATAGTGCTGCACCTCCTTCGCCGCCGGAGAAGCGGCGGCATCGGATTTTCCTGCATACAGTTCATCGTGCGTCGTGATGATGTTTTCGATCTCCGAACTGTCCTTCGCCTCCTGAATCCCCAGAGTATCCAGTAGAATTCCCTGATTCGGCAATGACTCGCACAGTCCCTTCAACTCCGCCAGATACCTGTGGGCCACAGTCAAGACTGCCTAAACCTCCCGGTTTTCCAGAAGGACCGAATCTTTCAGTGGCAAGGGCGGCAGCGCAGACATGTATAGAAAATGGCGTTATCCTTATCGCGTTTCGATGCACGTGTAAAGAAAAGACGTTTTTCTATACTGCATTTGAAAAAATGGGTCAAAGGCC
>CAIZWU010000065.1 GCA_903936775.1 uncultured bacterium
CGACAGCAGAGTCGTGCGGGGTTCAGTGTGCGGTGGGGGCATGCGGGGCAGGGGAGGACTTCACCACGGATTGGGCGTATGTCACGGGGAAACCGGGCTTCCTTGGATTTTCAATGCGGGGCGGACCGAGAGCCTGTTCCGGATCTTGTGCCGGGGAAATTCAGTAATTCGACCTCAGAAGGGTGTATCCTCGCCCACGATCTGGACTTCGGTCTCCATCAGGATGCCGCGTTCCGCCTTGGCCCTTGCTTTGATCTGGCTGATCAATTCCAAGACCTCCCGGGCTGTGGCACCCCCGTCGTTGACGATGAAATTGCCATGCACTTCCGAGACGCGGGCCGGACCCACCGACAGGTTTTTCAGCCCGAGTTCATCTACCAGTTTTCCGGCCGGGCAGGCCTCCGGGTTTTTGAAGATGCAGCCGGCACTGGCCGCGATCGGCTGGCTGAGCTTCCGTTTGTCCAGGCTCAGCGCCAGCTTGGCATCGATCTCCGCCGCCGGCGCCGGGGTGCCGCGGAAGACCGCCTTCACCGCGACATGTTCCGTCAGTTCCGGCACACTGCGGTAACGGACATCGAATTGCGCCCGGGTCTTTTCCTGACAGTTTCCGTTGCCGTCAAGCACCGTGACCCTAACCACCTGGTCGAAGGTCTCCGTCCCCATGGCTCCGGCGTTCATGCGCAGCCCGCCGCCCACACTGCCGGGGATGCCTTCCATCCATTCGAAGCCACCCAGCCCCGCCGTCCGGGCCGCTGCGGCCAGTCGTTTGAATTTCACGCCCACCCCCGCTTCGATGGTGTCCCCCTGCACTTCGATCTGATCGAACTCCCCGCCTTCTGGATGGATCACCGCCCCTTTCAGTCCGCCATCGCGGATCAGCAGGTTGGAGCCCCGGCCGATCACTTTGTAGGGAAGACCCTGTTCCCGGCAATGTTGGATCACGCGGGCCAGCCCGGCGATGGTCGATGGCTCAAGCCAAAACTGCGCCGGCCCGCCCAGCTTCAGGGTGGTGTGGCGGCCCATCGGTTCGTACAGCCGCACGCCCGCCGCCGGTTCATCCAGCGTCTGCCGCAGCCCCTCGGCAGTCTGCAGATCCGCCGCCAGCCGCGTTCCGACTTCATGCACATTGCCCGCGCCCAGCGTCAGGACGAGGTCGCCGGGCTTCAGGAAATTCCCCACCGCGAGGTGGGCCGTGGTGCGGTCAGGGGTCGAGAAGACCTTGATCCGGTCTCCCTCGTGCGCGCGGATTTCCTCCACGATGGTTTCGCCCGTAATGCCGGGAATAGGCAGTTCACTGGCCGGATAGATGTCGAGGATGAAGACCGCATCGGCGAGGGAAAACGCCTGACCGAATTCCTTCCGCAGCAGCTGGGTGCGGGTGTAGCGGTGCGGCTGGAAGACACAGATCACGCGCCCCTGGGCAAACTGCCGGGCTGTCTGCAGGGTTGCCGCGATTTCGGTGGGATGATGGCCGTAGTCGTCCACCACCGTATAGGCCGGATGGCGCAGTTTCACCTCAAACCGCCGCCGAGCCCCCCGGAAGGTGCTCAGCGCCGCCGCAACCTGGTCAAAAGGCACGCCCAGCTCCGTGGCCAGCGATGCCACCCCCAGGGCATTCAGCACATTGTGACGTCCGGGGATATTCAGGATGATTCGTCCCAGCGCCTCCCCTTTCCGGCAGACCGTGAAGGCCGTGCTTTGCCCGGTGGTTTCCAGGTCCTGCGCCGAATAGTCGTCCGCCGGGTCCCATCCATAACCGATTACCCTCTCCCGTCCCCGACAAACCGCCGCCGACCCCGCATCCGCCGCACAATAAAATGAATTGCCGGAGGTCTGATCGAGCAGTTGCCCATACACCGCATTGATCTCGTCGATGTTTTTATAGTGGTCGAGATGTTCCTCCTCCACATTCAGCAGGATGGAGTGGCTCGGATGATAGAGCACCAGGGTGCCATCGCTCTCGTCGCCTTCGGCCACAAAATAATCGCCTTCCGCATCCCACCGGGCATTGGTGCCCAGCAACGGGATTTCCGCCCCCACGTAATGCCCGGGGTGCAGCCCGGCCTCCCGCAGCACATGCGCGGCCATCGCCGAGGTCGTCGTTTTGCCATGCATCCCGGCGATCACGATGCCCTGCTTCCGCCCCATGATCGAGGCCAGCGCTTCCGCCCGGCGGAACAGCGGGATGCCCGCTGCCGCCGCGGCATCATAGGCCACATTCCGCCCTGGTTTGATCGCCGAGGAATAAACCACCGCGCCTGCCCCCTCCACACTCTCCGCCGTGTGCGGGCAATAAAATTCCAGCCCCGCCGCCTGCAGTCGTTCCGTCTCCACCGTGGTGCTCCGATCCGATCCACTCACCTTGAACCCCAGGTCCAAAAGCAGCGATGCGATCCCACTCATGCCCGAGCCCGCCACGCCGATGAGGTGAATCCGCTGGGGTGATGCGGCCTCTGCCGCCGTCAAAAAATCCTGTGCCATCCGCGGATGCTACCCGTCCCCTCCCCAGCGTCAACGGCGGGGGTTTCCCTCTTTCACAGCGGCAGGATGGTGCGCGCCAGATTCAGGTAAATCAGCAGTCCTGTCGCATCCACGATCGTCGTGATGGCCGGCGAGGCGATCACCGCCGGGTCCAGTTTCACCGCCCGCGCGCCCAGCGGCAGCAGCGCCCCGATCAGGGTCGAGGCCGTCACCTGCACCAGGAGGGCCAGCCCCACCGTCTGGGCAAATCCCAGTAACAACGCCGGACTGATCTCAATACTGACCGGCCGCAAAAAGTATATCTGCGCCACCATCGCCATCGCCACGACGCCCCCCATGATCAGCCCGATCCGGAACTCCTTCCACGCTACCCGCAGCACCGATCCCGCATCCAGTTCACCCAGCGACATCGCCCGCACCACCATCGTGGCCGATTGCCCCCCGGTATTCCCCCCCGCTGCCACGATCATCGGCATGTAGATCGTCAGGGCGAACAGGCTGCTGATCTGCCCTTGATAGGAATACATCACCGTCCCCGAGATCAGCCCGATGAAGGCCAGCGAAATGATCCAGCCAATCCGCCGCCGTACCTGGTGGAAGACCGTCGTATTCAGATAAGTCTCATCGGTATTGTCCCCGCTGATCCCCGATTGGCGTTCGATGTCCTCCGTGTTTTCCTCCTGTTGGATGTCCAGCGCATCATCGTGCGTGATCACCCCGAGCAGCCGCCCGTCTTCATCCAGCACCGGCAGCGCCAGCATGTCGTATTTCATCATCATGCGCAGCGCCTTTTCCTGGTCGGACGTCGCCAGCACCGACCGCGTATCGTGATCATTCAGTTCCGCGATGTGGGTGGACCGCCGGTTGAACGTCAGGTCACGCAGCCGGATTTTCCCCAGCAGCAGCCCTTCGTCATCCACCACATAGATCCGCGCCAGCAACTCCGTCTCCTCCGCGATCCCCCGCAGCGCATCGATCGCCTCGCGGATGGTCATGTCCTCCCGCACCGAGGCAAACGCCGTCGTCATCCGGCCCCCTGCCGAGTCATCCTCAAATTTCAGCAACTCCCGCGCCGCCTTCCGCCGCGGTTCCGACAGCAGGTGAAAGGCGTGCCCCCGGTGCCTCGGAGGCATCTCCTGCAAAAGGTCCACCAGGGTATCATCGGAAATCTCCGCCAGCACCGCCGCCAGGCGGTTGTCCGGCAGGCCCTGCAGGATCTCCACCGCATCCGTCAGAGGCAGCTGCGTCAGGAATTCCGGGAACTGATCCTCCGGGATCAGCTTCAGCAGCTCCCCGGCCTCTTCCTCCGGCAGGGTTTCATACGCGCCCGCCAAGTCCGCCTCGTGCAGTTGCGGCACCATTTCACGCGCCAAACCCGCGTCCCCACTGTCCAGGGCATCGACCAGGTCTTGTTGCGTGATATCCGGTTCCGTCTCCTCCATCCCGCCGCATAAGGCGCTGCCTTCCGGAATTCAAGGGTTGAAGCGGAAGGATATCGTCACCGCCGGAAAGCGTGTTCACCCTCCCTTCATTCAACCAGCGGATGAGCCGCCAGACGCCGCCAGTCCGCGAGGAAGGCCTCGTAAAGTCCGGGGTGGGCCAGCCGGAGCAGCGTCTCGTCGTTTTCGGTCAGGGCCGGGCCGGTGTAATTATGGGAACCCGTGAAGACAAGCTGCTGCCGACGGCCTTCATACACAGCATCCATCAGGAGATACTTCGAATGAATCGGGGCCAGCAGGCTGACGGGGATCCCGCCGCCCTGCAGAATTTGGAGAATCTCCGCACTGGTTTCCTGGGGATGGGTGACCACGGAGACCCGGCAGCCCGCCTGGTGCAGGGCGACCAGCCGCTGGGCGATGGCCCGGCGGGGGCTGGTCCAAAAGGCCATGGTGATCCGGATGCTGCCGCCCGCCGGGGGATCGATTTTATTCAGTTCTTCCACGATGGGGTCACCGGCCCCCGTGGTGCCATTGGCCGAAGCCCGGGGAAAAAACCAGACTTTGGTCCCGGCATCGCCGTGGGCGGTGCGGTAATAGTCTGGATTGAGCGGCTGGCTGGCAAGATCCTGCCAATATTGCAGATAGGCCGCATGCAGGGCGGCATCGCGGCGGATGATGACCAGATTGTTGGCGCGGGAAAGCTGCAGGTCGGTGAAGTTGGCGGAGGACTGGATGGTGACGTGGGTGGTGCCGTCGGCGAGGGCGGAGAACAGGACAAATTTGTTGTGGTTGATCCGGCCCCCCTGACAACCATTGGGCGTGCCGCTGCCGTCCCGGCAGATAGTCACCCGTCCGGGCAGGGCCGCGAGCAGCAGATCCACCGCCGGGAAGTCGCTGCCCACGATCAGCCTGACATCGACCCCGCGGGTGTGCGCCCCGATGAAAGCTTCCGACATACTTTCGCGGGTCCAGGTATAGATCGCCGCCCGCACCGATGACCCCGCCGGGGCCTGTTCCAGCAAATCCTGCAGCTTCCTCTCAAAGGTCAGATCCGCCTCGGTTCCGGTGGGGCCGGGGGCGGTGAAATACACTTCCTGACCGGAAGGGGCAGGGTCAGTTTCCCAGACCCGGAAGAAGCGGCTGCCCGCCGTGACGGGGTGGTCGTGCTGCCAGGAAAATCCCCCCGCCCGCTGCGGGAAACCGGCCACCGGCTGCCAGGATTCGAGGCGGCTGGATTCCTCCAGGCGGTATTGGGCGCCGGGCCGGGTGGGCCATTGGAGCCGGATCTGCTGCGGAGTGGCGGCCTCGAGGCCCACCGCCACGCGGAAAGGGCCGGCGGCGGCTTCCACTTGCACATCATCAAGGGCCAGGCCCGCATCAAATCCGGCATCATCCCGGTCGATCCAGCGCAGGTAGAGCGTCTGTCCCGGGGCCCAATGAAGATCTGTCAGGGTGGCGGACACCGGTTGCCGCCACGGTGCCCTCTGGCCGGGGCGCTGGCGGTCCGGTGTGGTGCTGCCCGTCACGCTGGTGACGGTGTTGGCGGATTCACTGAGGGCATCCAATCCGGGAAAAGGCGTCAAGGTGGGATGCGTCAGGAAATTGTCCGTCGTTGTTCCGGCGGAGTCAATCCCCCACGCGAAACGCAGCCGGTCCTCGAAGGCATTGGCGGTGCTGGTGCCCTGGGTCAGCCAGACCCCGCGGGCATACCTTAAAGTGACGCGCCCGAAGGTCAGGCCGCTGGTGTTGCGCAGCGCGATCCCCACCGCCGCCACCGTGGAACCGGAGGCGAGGGAGCCCAGGGCGCGGTCACCGGCCTCCCCAAAAGCATAAAGCCGCCCGGTGGTGCCGGAAGTCGTGGCCAGGGTCAGGTCCGTGGTGGAGGTTCCGCCCACCCGGGCAGCCTGCCATCCAGTCAGTCCCGGCACATCAGCCTGCCCCCCCGCAGTCCCGGTGCCAGTCAGGCTGACACTGCCGCTGGAGGGAAGGGTGTTGAAGGATTCGGTGTAGCTTCCCGTAAAGGGCAGCGCTGGACCGGCGAGGGCTACCCGGGCGGCAGGGCCGGTATGCCAGAGCAGCAGGAGGAGCGGAAAGAGCAGGGGGTTTCTTAAAATCACTTACCAACCTGCCGGGGCGGACCGGTCCATGGCAAGCGCGGGTGGGTGACAGGATCGTGACTTGTTTCCCGAAGACCGGACCGGGTCCGGAAGTTGTTGATAGTCATCAGGTGACAACATTGTTACTCAACTCCCTTGGCATATCTTGGGAGGCTGGCGCAAAACTTGCCAGGCGGCCCCATGGCCGCTCCCTCCCAACCTCTCCTCCCATGTTAAAATCTCTCCTTTTGATTCTCCCTTTGCTCGCGGTACCGGCCCAGGCCGCCGTGGTGATCTCCGAAGTTCTCTTCAATGAGGTCGGCAGCGATACTTCCGGCGAATGGATCGAAATCTACAACAACGGCACCGTGGTGGTGGACCTCACGGGTTGGAAAATCGGGGACGAGGAAACCTCGGGTGCCGTCGCCGATACGGAAGGCATGTTCAGCTTTCCTTCCGGGGCCAGCATCGCTCCGGGCGTCGTGCAGATCATCGCCGTGAATGCCAACCGTTTCAGTACCGTGTATGGTTTCCTGCCGACCTATGAAGTGGGCACCGGCGCCAACGGGGACAATGCTGTGGTCTCCAATCTGGCGGTCTATGGCACCTGGGATTCTGACGTCAACGCCACCAACACCATCAACATGTCCAACACCAACGATCAGATCCTGCTGCTCAGGCTGGATGATGCGGTGGTGGATGCCGCCAGCTGGGGCAATACCTTTGCTTTTGATCCGGGATTGGGAACCGCCCTGGATGGTCAAAGTTATGCCCGGATCAATCCCGGGACCGATACCGGCACCGCGGCCGATTGGGCAGCTTCCTTCGATACCGGAACCGCGGCCACCCGGTCCACCCCCGGTGTCATCCCCGAGCCCTCCGCCGCCATCATGCTGCTCAGTGCCTGCGGTATCGCCGGCCTGCTCCGCCGCCGCCGCTAGGCCGGTGCCACCATTTTCCTGAATGTTATGAAATGGGTATCCTTGGTCCTGATCGGACTCCTGCCTGCCGTGGCTCCGGCCAATCTCGTGATCAGTGAAGTCCTCTTCAATGAAGTCGGCAGCGATGTCTCCGGCGAGTGGATCGAAATTTACAACAATGGCACCGAAGCGGTCGACCTGACCGGTTGGCGGATCGGGGATGAGGAAGCCCGCGCCGGCACCAGCCTCACGGAAGCCATGCTGGTCTTTCCCGGGGGGGCCACCATCGCCCCCGGGGAAGTCCAGGTGATGGCGCTGAACGCGATCCGGTTCAATGCCCTGTATGGCTTCCTCCCCACCTACGAAGCGGCCAGCGGCAGCGCCGGGGACGACCCCGCCGTGCCCAATCTCACCAACGACCCCGTATGGGATCCCGATGGTGGCATCATCAATATGAGCAATGCCAATGACCACGTTCTGCTGGTGGATGCCGCGGACGGGATCGTGGACCGGATGAATTGGGGGAACAACGGCGGGCTGAGTCCTGGGTTGAATCCCGATGCCGAGGCCGACGGTCAAAGCTGGCAACGGATCGATCCCCGGACCGATACCGACCGCCCCGAAGACTGGGAGTTGGCCCCCGCCGACGTCCGCTCCACCCCGGGAAAGATCCCCGGTCCTCTCTTCTTCCAGGCGGAATTATTCGAGGGTCCCTCCGGTCCGACCCTCCGCTGGACTCCCAAGTCCGGCGCCACCACCTACCGCGTGCAGATGAGTGAGGGTCTCGAAGAATGGAGCGACGAAGCCCTTGAACTCACCACGACCGAGTGGGTGCTCCCCCTCACGCTTCCCGCCCGCGTCTTCTTCCGCGTCCTTGCAGATTGAGCACGCCGCCCTGCAGGAATTCTTGAACTGCACGGTCAGGGCATCCACCAGTTCCTGCAGAGTGATATCAGGTCCCGTCGCATCAGGCGCTCCCTTCCGTGATTCAAGCATTGAAGCGGAAGGATATGACACCGCCGGTCAGGCAGAGAGAGCTGGACGAGCCTCCCGGCGAGTTTCTTATAGCCAAAGCAAAACCGAATGGAACTGGACCTGGCCACCCCCGCAGCCGATCTCAAAGCCCCCGCCAAAGTGTAACGAGTGTCCTCACTCGTTTCCCCAGAGCCCCGGCAAGAACCCCCGCCATCCCGCAAACGCCGTCCCAAATCCAGCCCCCCAAGGCCCAACGGGCCGCCCCATCCCAGCCTGGGGCAACGCCCCAGGATTCCATTCCCCCGTGAGCCGGAGGGCTGAAGGCCTGCCCCACCCGGCGGCCCACCGCGGCACCCAGTCGATTGGCCTGGCTGATAGGAAAGGGAAACCAACCTCCCCGTTTCAGCCGGATTTGGAGGTTTTGCTGGCCTCTTTGCGGCTTTCCACGCACCATGCAGGAAATCCCGTCCCGAATTCTCCCCGCCAAGTTTGGCATCACTCCACTTTATTTCGCCCGTACCTGTCATCACCCAGATGCAGAGCAGTTGTTACTCGCCTACGGTGCCGACCGTGATACGAGCCGTATCAATCCGCCATGACCGCAACGGCTCAAGACCATGGCTATGATCGAGGCGCAGCCCGGTTGCCAGCGATGTTTGATCGGGTCCCGGACACACTTTCCCCCCTCTCTCAGATCCCGGCTTCATGATCCGGGATGGCTCCGGCACCGCGGGGAAACCGCTTGCTGCCTCCCCCTTCCACGGCAACATCACCTGACAGAAATCCCTCTGCCTCTACATCAGCAAACCCGAAACATGAACACCCCGAAAATTGCCCAAGCCGCCCCCATTCCTGCCACCGTCGAAGCTGGCAAAACCTACTACTGGTGCTCCTGCGGCGAGAGCAAATCCCAGCCCTTCTGCGATGGTTCCCACAAAGGCACCGGCTTCGCCCCCGTCGCCTACACCGCGCAGAAAGACGGTCCGGTTTATTTCTGCGGCTGCAAGCACAGTGGCAACGGCGTGCTTTGTGACGGTGCCCACAAGACGCTGCCAGCCTGCTCCTCGCCCGTCAGGCATGGGTGCTCCACCAGTCATGAAACTTTTCCCTTCCCTGATGCTGGCGGTGCTGATGCTGCCGCTGGATTTCCTCTCCGCGGCCGAGCCGGCAGCCCCGCCCGTGAAGGAGCTGCCGCTCCCCGGCAAAGTGTTTGCGGTGGCCGGGCGGACCGCGTTTGTGATTGAATCGACAGCCGCGCCTGAACCGGGGACCAAGGCCTGGGTCTGGTATGCTCCCACCCTGCCGCGACTGCCGGGTGGAGAGGAAACGTGGCTGTTTGAACAGTTCCTCGCTGCCGGGATCGGCATTGCCGGGATCGATGCCGGTGAATGTTATGGCAGTCCGGACGGGCGGAAGATCTATACGGCGCTTTATGAGGAAATGACCACCCGGCGCGGCTTTTCCAAAAAGCCCGTCCTGCTGGGCCGGAGCCGGGGCGGCCTGATGACCTTGGGTTGGGCGGCGGATCATCCTGACCAGGTGGGTGGCTTTGTGGGGATTTATCCGGTGTGCGATCTGCGGAGTTATCCCGGCATCGGGAAAGCGTGCGGCGCCTACGGTATGAGTGAGGCGGAGCTTGAGGCCACCCTCGCCAATCACAACCCAGTGGACCGTCTGGCCCCCTTGGCCCGGGCCGGGGTCCCGTTTTTCGCGATCCATGGGGATTCCGATGTCGTGGTCCCGCTGGAGACGAATTCCGGCGCCGTGCAGCGCCGCTATGCCGCCCTTGGCGGAAAAATGGAACTGGTGATCCCGCAAGGGCAGGGGCACAATATGTGGGAGGGTTTCTTCCGCAGCCCGGAACTGGTGGCGTTCGTGAAAACCCACGCGAAGCCGTGAGGGCCTGGCCGTTTCCCGGGGCACATCCGCGCACGCTGGACAATCCTTTTCCCTGGCGGCCGGAAGCGGCAACGATTGCAGATTCGACTCGTTGGGGGGCGGAGTCTTTATCCTGAAAAGGATGCTGACGGGCCACAAATTACACCAATATGACCGATGACCCCGAGGGGGTTGTCCCTTTTAGTTTCCTTCATGCTCCGGATCTGTGGAAAAGACCATGTCATCCTTCCGACGGGCATCTGCTGGATCCAGCACGCCATCCGCCCCTACAGAAAGCAGGGTAAAGTGGGAGCCTGTCTCATTGGTGCTGTAGCGGAAGGGTTGGCCGTCGATGTCCTTTAAGGTCCAGTGGGGCAGTGATTCCGGCAGCTCATCCAAGCTCTTGGGGTAGCGCTGGTTTTGGAGGTAATGGAGTTCAAGCGCGATGGCTATTTGCCGCAGGCAAGCTTTGCTGATGGGCAGCATATGCCTATACAAAAAGTTCAATCGCTGGTCGATGGCTCCTCCAGAAATCTGAATCGTCCCGAAATTTAGATTATATGGCTTGGTTACTGATTTACTTCTGGAAAACCAGTCTTCCTTCTCCCCCAAGGGACGTGCTGCCACAAAAAGTTCAGACTGGAAATGACTGTGACGGATCGCCATCTGCGTGAAGCTTGAGTCCGGAGTGAGGTATTTCCAAAGAAAATTTTGGAAAGTTGGTTCTTTAAGCAATGGATACCAAATAGTCCGGTAATTTTCCATCTCATGCACCCGATTCAGACGTTCGACTTCATAGGCTCGTCGGCTTGCCTGCTGCATAAGTGTTGGGTAATCCTCCTGAACCAGTTCTTCGAGAAAGGTTGACGGAAACCGGTGCAATGCGATGCCTTCCAACAGGAGTTGTTTTTGCAAATTCAAGTAATACGAAGCGCTCATCGGTCTAAATTCGGCAGGCTCAAGAAGAACGGCCTTAACCAGATGACGGAAGACCCGAAAGGCAGGCAGGCTTTGCCCGAGATTGCCGGATTGCAACTGGGCACGGGCATAAAGCTGGAGGGAATGAATGAAATTGCGGATTGTTATTTGGGCAGCCTCTTTGTTGAAATTCATAGCTGCCTCCGACGAGTCTGTTGCTGGAAAATGAGCTTCAGGCCGGACGGCCGCGGCATACACCATCTGGATGGTGGGATGCCATCGCTGATCCCCGATGAGTTCCCCGGCTGCCGATTCTCCGGTCGGCTTGGCAGGCAGGGCCCCGGACTTACGGAATACTTCGCACCATTCCGTGAGCGTATCACGCTGAGGCTTTGGGACGGGCTTTTTGAAGGTTTTCCCGTCTTCCAACGTAAAACTTTCCTGCCATCCAAACCACATCTGAAGTTGAGCTGCTTCTGTATAGGGGGGGACGAACAAACCGGCAAAAGGCGGAGCCGCTAAAAAGTTGTCCTTGTCCGGGGGGATTGGGGTAAGCAGTTGTTTCCAGTCGGTGGCCATTCCGAGAGCCCCGACACGCTCCTTTTCGGCCTGAAGAGCACGGCGGCCAACCCAGCGCAGGCTGGTGTAGGTAAGGCAGATCAGGGTGGCAGTGATGAGGTAGACTTTGAGGGAGGCGCGGCTGAGGAAGAGCCGACGGGTGCGGCGGGCAGAGGCTGCGGTGACGCGGGCGATGAAGGCGCCGGCTTTGCGGAAGGTGGGGAACCGGCTTGTGGAAGGGGCATTCATGGTGGGAGCAGGGCGGAGGGATTTTGCAGCTGGGCCAGCCAGGGATCGCCGAATTCGTCAGAGGGCGGATGGGACAGGGGAGAGCCGGAGGGTGGACGGAGATTGGCGGGAGCAGGCGAGGGGGCCGGCGTGGTAAAGTGCAGCACGGCGATGAGACCCCAGGCGGTGGTCATGAAAGCGGTGAAGGACTTCGTGAAGAACGGCAGCAGGGGGGGAGTTGCCGCGGCACTGAGGACGCTGGTCCGCCAGGTGGAGGGCAGGGCAGGGACCGGCAGGGTGCGGAGCAGTTGCTCCAAAGGATCGGGGCCGGAACCGCCGGGGGAGGGAAGGTCAGGATGCATGGTGGGAGGCAGGATGAGGCAGGGTTTGCCGCAGGCGGTCCATGGCGTAGCGGTATCGGCTGGCGGCGGTGTTGGCGGGGATGTCGGGAATTTCCGCAATGCGGGCGAAGGTGAGGTTTTCCCAGATTTTCAGGTGGACCACGGCGCGTTGTTCTTCCGGCAGGCCGGCCAGTGCGTGGGCGATGGCAAGGGTCGGGTCCGGGGCGGCGGGCGGGGAGAAATCGTGGGGTGACGGGGATGCCACCTCCGCTTCATAACGACTCATCACCCCGCGGCGGTGGGCATTGCGGCGGACCAGATCAATGAACCCGTTCCGGGCGGAGCGGAAGAGCCAAGCCTGGGGATCGGTCAGGGCCGGGGCGGGTTGACGCACCAGTTTGATAAAAAGATCCTGGAGGAGATCCCGGGTGTCGGCCTCCGATCCGGTCAGGCTGAGCAGGAAACGGTAAAGCGCCGGCGCATGGGCATCGTAGAGGGCGGCGATGGATTCGGGAGGCATACCAGTCAGGAAGTATCTGACGGGAAGACGCACCAAGGGAAGGATTTGTCTGCGGTGGGTGTTTATTTTTGACAGCGCTGACGTTTTGAACCGGACCGGCGCGGGTTTGGGCGGTGGGGGCTAATCCGGTGCCAGAGTGGTGCGGGACATTCTCACAAAGATCGTCTGGCGGGCGGTACCCGGGCTTTGGCTTCTGGCGGGCAGGTCCAGGCGGTGCCATTGCCCGTCCTGACAATTCATGCCATGGATGATGTGCGGGTTAATAGCATCATCGTTTACGGCATCGGCGGGGAAGAGAAAGTTGGCGGGGCGGGGGATGTCGATGTGAAACCGGGCGGTGAACCGTGCGCCGGAGGCTTCCACGGTGGTGTGGACCGGGCTGCCCGGCTCTGGCAGGAGAATAAAACTCCGGGTCGGCGGGGACGGCACGGTGACGGACAGGGGCCGGCCGAATCGAATCCGGGATGGGGCGGGCATGGATGAGGTGGTCATTCTGCCGGTGGCGGAGGTGATGGCCCGGTGGGACCCCGCTTACAGGTTGGGGAGTGGCGGCGGTTGGTTGTCCTGCCAATCCGCAGAAAGGAACTCCAGTTTCACTCCCGAGTGGGCGGCTTCCTCGAGGGCGGCGGCGACCGCTGCGGCGACCCGCAGGGGGCGGGCGGAACCGGTGGCGATAAGGTTTCCTTCCAACGGGGTCCATGAATAACCGGCCGGGTTTCCCTCCTTGGGAATACCCATCGGGGCGAAGATTTTCTCGAGGGCTTCCCTGCGTGAGTCCGGCAGGATCCTGGTGGCGAAGACGGGTTGGGTTATTTTTGAATCGGTGAGGACGACCGGCTCCGATTCGCCAATCGCATTGATGCCGGTGGTTTGAATGGGGGTGCCGTAATTGATGAATCCTTCAAACTCGATCACTTCCGGAGCCAAATTAAGATCGATGGTGTAGCTGTCGTTGACGTTGTCCGCTTTTGGTTCGTCGCTGGTATTTTCAACAAGCAGGGGCTGTCCGTCCGGGATGGGTTCCTCGTTCTCTTCTTTCAACAAATGGACGGAAACCTTCACGTTGCTGGCGTGGCTTGGATCGTCCTCAGGATCGATTTTCAGGGTCATCAGGAGCCGATTGGCCCTCAGGAGGTAATGATTGATGGTGCTTTGGTCCAGTGGGGTGATAGCCGACTGGGGGGCGTCACCGGCAGGCTGGCTGACGGTTTGCAGGACGGCGCCGGATTTTGTGACGGTGACTTTCAGGTCTGCCTGGGCGGCGAGGAGACGGAGATTCGTCAGGAGCGAGACGCCAGGGATTTCGAGGGAAACCAAGGATTGCGGGACGGTGGCGGCGGGGTCGAGGGTGAAGGTGGCGGGAGGGATGGCGTCGGTTTCGTGGGGGAGGGTTAGCCAGTGGTTTTGCAGGAGGGCCAGCGCGTCGGGGACGGAGAGGGACGAGACGCCTGGCAAGGGAACGATGAATTCGCGGAGACGGCGGCGCAGGTCCTTGACCTCGTCGGAGACCTCGGGCGCATCGGAGGAACTTTGGGGCAGGGCAGGGGGAAGGGGCGCGCGGTAGACCGAAACCTGGGCGGGAGGGGCCGGTGCCTGGGCCGGCGGTGGTTTGACCGCGAAGTGGCGGATCAGGCCCATGAGGCCGAGGAATACGAGGAGGAGGGCGATGGCGTCCCGGCGCTGGAGCAGGCGGACAGGGTGGAACCGGGACATGGCTGGCGGGGGACTTCCGGGAGGCGGGAGGGATCACCGGTTTCTAGCATGGCGCAGGGTTCAAGGGAAAGGGAAATGAGCGCAGGCGGGCAGGGTCGGAGGGGAAAAGTGACTGGTGTGGCTGATCGGGGCAGGTGGTTTGCCGGGGTGCGGTTAAGAAGTTGCGGAGGACGGGGGATGGGGCAGGGTGGGCGCATGAGTTCAGATGCATTTACGATTTCGGGGCCGTTGCGTGATTTTTACCCGAGGGTGGGCTTGGTGCTGGGGTCGGGCTTGAGCGGGTTTACCCAGAGGGTGGAAGTGGCGGCCCGGGTGCCGTACCGTGAACTGGCGTTGCCGCAAAGCGGGGTGCCGGGGCACGATGGGGAAATGGTGCTGGGGACGGTGGGCGGGACGCGCGTGGCCATTTTGTCGGGCCGGGTGCATCTTTACGAAGGACGCGGCGCCAAGGAAGCCACCGCCGGGGTGCGCCTGCTGGGGGCATTGGGGGTGCGGCAGGTGATTTTGACCAATGCGGCGGGCACGCTGAATGAGGCTTTCCGCCCGGGCGAATGGATGATGCTGACGGACCATCTTAATCTCACCGGGGAGTCGCCGCTGACGGGCGGACCGAATTTTGTGGATATGTCGGAAGTTTACACCCTGTCGCTGCGGGCGCGTTTCATCGCGGGAGCGGCCGCTCAGGCGGTGCGGCTGCACACGGGGGTGTATGCGGGGCTGCGGGGACCTCAATATGAAACACCGGCGGAGATCCGGATGCTGCGGGCCCTGGGGGCCGATGCCGTCGGGATGAGCACGGTGCTGGAAGCGATCCAGGCCCGCGCGCTGGGCATGGAAGTGGCGGCTTTTTCCTGCCTGACGAATTGGGCGGCCGGGATGGATGGTCCGCTGAACCACGCCGAAGTGATGGAGGTGGGCGCGGAGGCGTCCGGGGTGCTGGCGGACCTCCTGGAGGAAGTGCTGCGGGTCAAGAACTAACCGATCGGCGGAGGATTTCCCTGCAGGCAAGGGCGCTGGTCCGGCCGGTCAGCGCTTTGGCTTGCCCGCGGCGGGGGCGTCCTTGAGGGGCCAGTGCGGGGACTCGGTGCGGGCGGTTTTCAGGATCTCCCCGATGCGGGCGATGATGTCAGGATTGCCATCGGCAACGTCCTTGAATTCGCCGGGATCGCTCTGGAGATCGTAGAGCAGCAGGGGAGCCTCGCGGCGCAGCAGGCGGATGCCTTTCCAGCGGCCTTCGAGGAGGACAGCTTGGCTGGTGCCCCCCTCGTGGAATTCCCAATAAAGCCAAGGATGGCGTTTCACTTCGCCGGTGCCGGTGAGGACCGGGACGAGACTGAGGCTGTCGCGGTCCGGCGGCAGCGGGGTGCCTGACAACCCTGCGGCAGTGGCCATGAGGTCGCCAAAATAACCGGGATGGGTGGTGGTGCCGGGTTGGACGCTGCCTGGCATCCACGCAATCAAAGGCACGCGGATGCCGCCATCGGTGAGGGATCGTTTGATGCCGCGGAAGGGGCCCGAGGCCTGGAAAAATTTCGGATCATTGCCGCCTTCGGCGTGCGGGCCGTTGTCGCTGCTGAAGAGGACGAGGGTGCGGCGGTCCTGGCCGCTGGCTTCGAGCGTGGCGCGGAGGCGGCCGACGTAACTGTCGAGGCGCGTGATGCTGGCGGCCTGGCCCTTGTGGGCTTCGCTCCAGGATTCACCGGAATAGGGGGCGGTGTCCGGGACTTCCGTGCCCACGCCAAGGGCGCGGGTGCGTTCGTTATTGGCATGGGGAACGACGAGGGAGAGGAAGAGGAACCAGGGGCGGTCGCGGTCCTGCTGGACAAAATTGATGGCTTCATCGGTGAAGAGATCATCACTGTATTCCAAACGGTTGGTGGAGTAGCCTGCTCCGGATTCCCCCATGGGGATGAGGTCGTTTTTGAGAGGCTGCCGGGTGGAGTCGCGCCAGAGAAAATCTGGATAGTGATTGTGGGCGTGGGTCTGGCTGAGAAACCCGAAGAAGAAATCAAATCCCTGTTTGAGAGGATGGCCGGGCCCATCGGGATCGTCACCCAGCCCCCATTTGCCGATGAGTCCGGTGCGGTAGCCGGCGGTTTTGAGCAGGGCGGGCACGGTGGGTTCTCCGGCACGGAGGGTCTGGGCCGCGGGGTTATTGCGTCCGGCATTGCCCCGCACGGTGGTGTGGCCGGTGTGCTGCCCGGTCATGAGCACGGAGCGGGATGGGGCGCAGACGGTGCAGCCGGCGTAAAATTGCGTGAAACGCAGGCCTTCGGCGGCCATGCGGTCGAGGTGGGGAGTGCGGATTTTTGGTTGCCCATAACAACCGAGTTCGCCGTATCCAAGATCGTCGGCGAGGATAAACAGGATATTGGGTTTTTCCGGCAGGGCGGCACTGGCCGGGAGCACCGCGGGGAAGCTGAAAAAGACGAGGCGGATGACGCGCCGCAGCAGGAAGTTCATGTTCTCAAGCTTGACGGCCTGGCGGGGACTGCAAGGGCCGTGTCTGCGGAAAGGGAAGGTGGTGGGGCGGGTGACTTCCAGATTGTCATTACAGGGATGAGCCGTAAATTCATCATGGTCCAGCCTGCGCTTTGGGGCGTGGGCATACTCCCTGCTAATTCTGCGTTTTCCTCCCATCATGTCTGATCCTGATCCTGTTCCTTCGGAGGCCCCCCCGGCTCCATCCCGTATTTCTGATCGCGCCGCCTTGGAAGCTGCGCTTGCCGGGGCCGCCAGCTTGGTGTTGGGGCGTCTGCTGCTGGGGCGTGGGGCCGGACTTTTGGCAGGCACGGCCGCGATTACGGCCCGGTTGCTGGCCGATGCGGCCAAACAAAGAAAAGAGAATGCGGAGGCGGTCACGGCAGCGGTCGAGGCCAAAGCAGAGGCGATGCTGGAGGAGATTACCGAGGAAGCGGCTGAAACGGAAGGCTGGCCACCGGAGCCGGAAGTGCCTCCCGGGGCCAAACCGTTCCCGGAGGCAGTTCATCTCTTTTCGGAACCAGTTCCTGATGCGATGGCGGTGGAAGCCATTGTCGAACAGGAAGAGGCTATTATCGAGGAGGTCGCTGAAGAGGTGGCGGAAGATGATGGCTGGCCCAGCGGGGAGGAACGGGAATTCAAACACTTGGCACATTTGAATCATTTGAGTAAGGCATCCAGCTCTGCGCCTGCCGACCCGTTTGCCAATCTTTTCGAGGAAGGCCCACCTTCTGGGGTAACGGCCCGGCCGCTGCCGGTCGCTGAAGTTGAGGCGAAAATCGAGGGGTTCCCCGATGATAAAAAAGCCACCGGTTTTGGGGAACATCACGTTCCGGTAGTGCCGCAAGAGAGGGCGGCGTGGTCCTTGCCGGCTTTTCCATCCTTGGCCGCCGCGGTCCCGGGGCAGCCTGCTGCGCCGGAATCCCCTGCTGGCCCAGCGCGGGCTCCTGAACAGGCCTCTCCGGAGATGCCAGCCTTCCCTGACTTGGAGTTGGATCTGCCAGATCCCGAGGAAATCTGGATCCGGGCGAAGGCGGAAACGGCTCCCATTTCGTTGCCGGAAGGTCCTCCGGCTGCCAGTTCTCCCGCTGGGCCGGAGGAGGCTTTGGCTCGGGCGGAATCCAGCCCGTTTATGATCCTCCCGCCGACCACGCCGCAAACCGTGCGGCAGGAGTGGGCGGGGGCGACGGATGTCACCAATCCCTTCACTGCCTTGATCACTCAGCCGGTGCCCCTGCCGGAGCCCGAGCCCCCAGTTCCGGAGCCTGAGCCTGAGCCTTCTGTTCCGACCCCGGAGTCCGCGATGGTTCCTGCACTGTCTTCGACTCCGGTAGTCCTCCCCGTTGCTTCCATCGTTCTGGAACCACCGCAGATGGCCGCCCCTGTCGCAGTGGAACGCCCTATCGTTGCGGTCAGTCCATCCACTGCTGCCGTCGTCGCCGCAGATCTGCCTGTTATTTCCCTGAAAGTGCCGTCCAATCCTGCAGCGATCCCTCAGGAATCCAAACCGATCGAGCCGCTGCTGATCACCCCGGCGGTGGAGACTCTGCCCCAGGATCCAACCGCTGCCATCTGTCCGGGCGTGCCGCCGCGTTCCTCTGAAATCCCCACCACCGGCAGTGCCTTCAAAGCTTGGGCCGTCCTGGTGCTGATCGCGGCCATCCTCACCTTTTTATACCGCTGTGAGCTGCAGAGGGTGGAGGAAACGAAAACATCCGCCCGGCCGGTTCCTGCGGGCTTGCCAGGAAAACCACTGGCATCCCTGGTGGCCCCGGAGACGGTTGCTATCACGGCTCCCGCGGCAGCTCCGGCAGATGATGCCAGTGCCACCAAAACGGGTCCCGCGTTGGATCAGAATTTTCCGCCGGGCAGTCCGGAAGAAAAAGCCCGACAGGTCCTCGAACGGCTCATGATGGCCCGCTCGGCCAACGAACTTGCTGGACTGGTACGCCTGCCGGTCGAAGCGATGCGTCAGGCGATCGAATATTTTCCTGATGGCAATTTGCATCCTGTTCCCATCCTGGGGATTACACTGGAAGCCATCGAGTCCATGGCCAAGTCGTCTTACAAGGTGAGGATATTCCGGGTGGTGACGGATCGTGTCCCATCCGGGTTTCCTGTGGCGGTGGAAGACACCGTGGAAGGCCCAAGGATTGATTTCACCGCCTTTGTGCAATGCCGGGACCAGTTGCTGGATGAATTCGTAAAACAACCTGCGGCCGGCCCCGGCCGGTTCCTCGTGGTGTTGCGGCGCGGACACTATTTTGGGGAGGACCTCACCCAGACTGAATTGGACCGGATGATCTGCCTTGAAGTGACGTCCCCCAATCCCTCCTCGGCCAAATATCCGGTTTTTGTGCCCCGCGATACCGAGTTGGGCCGTCTCGCGCTGCGGAGTTTTGACTGGGACAAGACTTATACGCCCCTCGTCGAATTGGCCCATGCCAACCGGCATATGGCGCTGAATGCAATCGTGGAGGAAACCTGGCGCCGGGGGGCTCCCTGAACGCCGGTGTCCTTTACGGAAATTACGGCTGCGGCTTCGCGGCTGAAGGCAGGCACATCAGGTGGGTTTTGGTGCGGAAAAACAGCCGGCCTCCTGCGACAGCGGGCGTGGCATCGGTGGATTCGCCTAACTGTCCTTCCCCCAGCTTCCTGAACGTATCGCCTGCGGCCACCACCGCCACCTGGCCGCTGCGGCCAGTGCAAAAAATGCGATCGCCCACCAGGATAGGAGAACTGTAGGCTTTATCTGTAAACACGCGCTCACTATAGACCTCGGAGCCGTCTCCGGCCCGCACGCAGGTCAACACCCCGCCATCGCCCAGCATATAAAACCGCTGTCCCTCCCCGATGGCGGTGGGAACGTAAGGCAGGCCTTTGCGCATCTGCCAGATGATTTCCGGTTGGGCATCAGTGACGCGCACCGCTACCGAGGCCTTGCCGGTGCCGCCCTGGCCCATGGACATGAAAGCCACTCCACCGGCCACCGCCGGTGAGGCGACCGGACGGTCGCCAGGGGTGGGATTCTCAACTTCCCACAATAGTTTTCCGTCGGAGGCATTCAGGCAGGTCATGGCTTTGGGATTGCCCGGAATGATCACCGCTTCCCGGCCATCCGCTTGGCGGATCACGAGCGGGGTGGCAAAGGGGGTGCGCACGCTTTGCCGGGCGTATTTCCAGACCACCGAGCCGTCGGCAGGATTGAGTCCGATAATCGCGCTGTCGCTCCCCACATTATCCTTGGCCAGCACCAGCACCCCGCCGGCGAGGACCGGGGAAGAGCCGCTGCCGTGTTCCTCGGCATAGGCGCCGAGGTCCCCGGTCCAGAGCTTTTTTCCTTCATGATTGAGGGCCATCACCTTCATGGTGCCACCGGAGGTCCACGCAAGGTAGAGCCGATCCGCATCGACGCAGGGGGTGCCACTGGCGAAACTGTTGAACTGGTGTTGCCCGTAAACGCTGAATTGGTCGGTGACGCGCCACAATTCCTTGCCGCTGGCGGCATCGAAACACAGCACCACCCGCTGGCCCGCTTCGCTGGTTTCGCTGGTCAGAAAGAGGCGGGTGCCCCAGAGCACGGGCGAGGAAATTCCTGGTCCCGGCAAGGGCGTATTCCACGCGAAATCCTTTTCCGCGAAGGAATCCGGAAATCCGGTCGCGGGGCTGACGCCGGAACCATCGGTCCCATGGAAGCGGGTCCATTCCTGAGCGGAAACCGCTCCGGCCAAAACAGTGAGGGTGAGGAGGAGCGTTATTTTCATGGGATGGATGGATAGGTGGGTCAGGAGGCGAGGGCGGCCACGGCTTTTTCGAGCGATGCAGGATCAGATACGGAATGAACCTCCACTCCCTTGCGGATGCGGCCCAGCATTCCGGCGAGTTGTCCGCCGGGGCCGAGTTCGAGGAAACAGTCGTGTCCCTCGGCCAGCAGATATTCCATGCTCTGGGCCCAGCGCACCGAGCCAGTCACCTGCAATTCCAGGGTGCGGCGGATCCCGGCGGCGTCCGCCACGGGTTGGGCTTCCAGATTGCACACCACGGGAAAGGCGGGGACGGACAGCGCGACTCCGGCGAGTTCAGCCCGCAGTTTTTCCTGGGCTGAAATCATCAGCCGGGAGTGATAGGCCCCGGCCACCGGCAGTTCCTTGCCACGCAGGCCGCGCTCCTTGGCGAGGGCGGCGGTTTTGACGATATTCTCTTTGCTGCCGCTGAGGACGATCTGGCCCGGGGTGTTGAAGTTGGCCATATCCACGTCACAATCGGCGGCGAGTTGGCGGACTGCGGCCTCTTCGCCGCCCAGCATGGCGATCATGCTGCCATGGGTGGCTTCGCAGGCTTCCTCCATGAACAGGCCGCGCCGCGCCACCAGCTTCAGCCCATCGGCAAAACCAAAGGTGCCTGCAGCGGCGTGGGCGGTGAATTCGCCGAGGGAAAGGCCCGCCGCGGCGGTGATCTGCAGGTCTGGCAACATTTCCTTGAGCGCCGCCAGACAGGCGAGGCCGTGGGCGTAAAGCGCGGGCTGGCACCGGCTGGTGCGGGTCAGTTCCTCCATCGGGCCTTCAAACATCACCTTGGTAAGGGAAAATCCCAGCACGTCGTCGGCCTGCTCCAGCAGGTGGCGTGCGCCCGATGAAGCTGAGGCCAACTCCTGGCCCATGCCTACTGCCTGGGCGCCCTGGCCGGAAAACAATAATACCACCTTTTTACTCATAAGACCAGCATACTAGGATGGTGGGCTCCGCGGCTGCAAGCCCGGAACCACCCCGCTCCTGCAGCCGCTACTGCCAGCTCTTCACCGCTTTCAAATCGATGATCTCGGGAGCCAGTTCGGCCACGAATTCCGCCACGTTCCGGTCGGTCTCCTCCTCGCTCAGCCGGGCCGTGAAATAGTCCTGACCATCCTCATCCTTCATCGGGACGCTGACCAGATTGGAACTGATGGTGATATAAGCCCAGCGCTGGTCATATCCCTCCATCAAGCGGTCCCGCATATCCTTCACGGTCCGGCCGTAATGGGTGTTCTTCACACTGTCATGTCCGACGAACCAGTAATAATTCAGGTGGGTGTAGGTCGTGTTGGTGCCGGGATGATTGCCGGTGCAGAGCAGCCGTGTCAGGGTGATCTGCTGGCCCCCTTTTAGTTTGACGGGGATTTCTGTACTGGAGATCAAATTGAGTCCTTGAGCGGGCAGGCAGCGCTCGGGGCGGTGCACACTGTTGTTCAGATCCTTGCCCGAAAGCACAATCGAAGCCTGCAATTCCTCACGTGATCCCTCGGGGGCATCCATTCCTGGGGTCCGCCGGTAGACCCGGCGGGAAAAATTCGTGTCCTTTGCCAGAGCCTTCAATTCCTTTTCGGAGGGGTCGATCTTGGGTCCGGCCGTCCAGCCAGACAAAATCATGACATTGGGCAGCTCCAGGGAAACCGCCGATGGCTGCAGCGGAGGGGATTTGGGCAGCAGAAAAACGAGGCTAAGGCCTCCGGCGATGAGCACCTGCAGCAGGATAAGACGGTTCAGCATAAAGGCAGCAGGTTAATTAGGGATCCGCGGTGGTGGCCGGGGCAGGGGAGCCGCTACGGGTGACTTTGGTCACGGTCACCTTGGGGCGCAGCGCCTTGAGGCCGTGGCGCATCACCGTGCTCAGCAGCATCAGCAGCGCGAGCGCGGCCCCAAACGACATGAAGCCCGAATAGTCATGCCAGGTGGTTTTGGCGAAATCGACATCGATCCGGGCGACGATCAGGATGGAGGTGACACGCACGGCATTGGCCAGAATGGCAATGGGAATGCAGGCCGCAAAGATCACGAGGCGCTCTGACCATTTTTTGTGGACGATCATACCGTAAACGTAAGTCACCAAAGTGAGGGCCACGATGGAGCGGATGCCGCTGCAGCCTTCGTCAATTTCCCAATTTCCCCAGTTGCCGGAAGGATCAAAAACGCGGTTTCCGGACAGTACGGTGGGCATGCCGAGGAAGTTGGAGGCGTGGTAGGCCATCTTGGTGGCGATGATCTGCAGCCCGGTCGTCATCTGCTGGAAGTTCGGCATGGGGATCACGAAAGCGATCATGCTCAGCGGAAAGATGAGGTGCCTCGCCCGGGCCCATCCGTGGATATAAACCACCGCTCCATAAATCAGAACGGGCAGTGCGACCACATTGAACCGGGACTGGATGAGCCGCCACCCGGCGAGGAAGAGCAACACGCCAAATACCACAAAAAGCAGGCCGCCATTCGCAGGCTTTATTTTTTCGGCGAGGAAGGCGGGCCTGGCCCGCCAGAGCAGCCACCCGGTCAAAGCCACCACCAGCCAACCGTGTTCATAGTTCGTTTCCGGCGTCCAAGTGGATACCAACCATGAAAGGGTGGTGATTTCCCCCTCCGATCCGAACCGTCCCAGAAACCCGAAGAAAAAGATCATGATCAGCCCCAGCAGGATCCAGAGCGCCTTCACGGTGAAAGGTGCTCGTTCGTTTTGCGGGTGCGGAATGAAGGACATCGCACCGCCTATAATTGGAGAATCGGGCGGAATCAAGCTTGGGAAAGCATGCCGTGCCGTGAGGCCGGGCCTTCCGGGAGTGGGGGAGATCGCTTCCCTGGTGCCATCGGACTCTGTTTAACTCATAGGATGATCTTCCTAATCTGCTGGCACGGACTCTGCAACTCCCTGCACCATCATGGCCAACCCCGACCTCTCCGCCGTCCGCCAACAACTCACTGCCTCCGGCATCAAATACTGCATTGGTGCCTACGTCGATCTCCACGGAGTGCCCAAGGGCAAGGTGGTGCCGGTTTCGCACTTCGAGCATTTTGCCAGTGGATCGGAACTCTACACCGGTTATGCCCTTGATGGTCTGGGACAAAAACCCAACGACGACGAAATCGCATCGGTGCCGGATCTGTCGCGGGGCATCGCCCTCCCCTGGCAGCCGGAGGTGATGTGGTATCCGGCGGATCTGACTTTTCATGGCGAACCTTATCCGGTCAGCACCCGGGTGGCCCTGAAGAACGTGCTCGCCCAGGCCAAAACGATGGGCTTCGACTTCAACCTCGGCATCGAATGCGAAGTTTATTTCCTCAAGCAGGAGGACGGCAAACTGGTGGTGCCCAATCCGGATGACAATCTGATGAAAAGTTGTTATGACCTGAAGCGGTTTTTCGACGCCTACGGGCTGGTGGACCGCATCGCTACCACCATCAACGAACTCGGCTGGGATCTGTATTCCTTCGACCACGAGGACGGAAATTCGCAGTTTGAGTTTGATTTTAAATATGCCGATGCCCTTTCGATGGCGGACCGCTTCATCTTCTTCCGCCTCATGGCCAAGAAGTATGCGGCCGACGCCGGGCTGTTGGCCACCTTCATGCCAAAACCCTTTGCGGATAAAACCGGCAACGGGGCGCATTTCAACATGTCGCTGGCCGACCCCGTGACCGGGGAAAATCTCTTTCAGGCCACGCCGGAGGACGATCCGTATAGCATCGGGGTCAGCCGCCTCGGCCTGCAATTCATCGGAGGCGTTCTCAAACACGGCCGGGCGCTCTGCGCGGCCTTTGCCCCTACGGTAAACAGCTACAAGCGGCTCATCAAAAAAGGCGCCATGGGTTATTACTCCTGGGCTCCGGTTTTCAATTCCTTCGGCACCAACAACCGCACCAATTCCGTCCGGGTCCCGATGGGCGGCGGGCGTTGTGAATCCCGCAATGCCGACTCGGCCTGCAATCCCTACCTCGCCGGTGCCCTCGTGCTGGCTGCCGGACTGGAAGGCATCCGCGAGGGGTTGGACCCCGGCGCTCCCCAGTCGGAAAACCTCTACGAATTCAGCGAAGCCGAACTCGCTGCCCGCAATATCCAGTCGCTTCCGCGCACTCTTGCCGAAGCAGTCGATGCCTTCGAGGCCGATCCCTTTGTGGAAGCGACCCTCGGCAAGGCGCTAAGCGATGAATTCATCACGCTGAAACGGGCCGAGTGGGAGGAATACCACCTCACGGTCAGTCAGTGGGAAATCGAAAAATATGCCAGCCTTTATTAACCGGTAACCCTGACCTGTTCCCATGAAACCTGCTTGGTTCACCGATCTCCCCGCTCCGCCGGACCGCGCTCCGGTGCGGCTGGGAGAGCTCGCGTGGCCGGAAATCCAGGCCCTGCCGCCGGCGGACCAGGTGGCGCTTTGGCCGGTGGGGGCCATTGAACAGCACGGCCCGCATCTGCCCATCGACACCGACCAGCGGATTGCCGAAAGCGTCTGCCTGCTGGCCTCGGCGCTGACAGGCGCACCGGTTCTGCCGTCCCTTGCTTATGGGGTGTCGGTGGGGCACACGGAGAAGTGGCCCGGCACCTTCTCCCTCCGGCATCAGACCTTCGTCGACAGCGTTTGCGACCTCGCGGCCTGGCTGGCAGCCACCGGCTGGCGCCGCGTCATTCTGGTCAATGGCCATTGCGGGAATGATGCCTGTCTGAGGGTCGCGGTGGACCGTATCCGCAGCGGCACTCCACTGCTCGCCGCGGTGCGGAATACCTGGGAGCTCAGTCCGGAAATTGCCGCTGCTTTCAAAGACGATGCCGCCGACTGGCACGCCAATTGCGCCGAGACCTCTGTCATGCTCGTGCTCGCACCCTCCACTGTCCATACCGACCGGTTGGCCGTAGCGGACGATCCTGACCGCACTACGGGCGGGGTGTTTCCCCATCGGGTGGCGCACACCAGCAGCAACGGCGTCACCGGCCGGCCCTCTTCCGCCACCGCCGTGCAAGGCCGTCATCTCCTGACATCCATGGGCCAGGCGCTGGCGTCCCTCATCCAGCAGGCCCGGAACGAAAATCCTCCTTTGGCCTGGCAGGCCGCCACTCCCTTTCCCCGACCCTGACCACTCAACCCTGACACCCAACCCATGAAACTAAAATACCTCGCCACGCTCCTCACCACCCTCGTCTGCTCCGCCTTTTCGGCGGTCGCCGAGCCCCTCAAAGTCGCCTATTCCGACTGGCCCGGGTTTACTGTGATCGAACTCGCCAAGCAGAAAGGCTGGTTCAAGGAAGCGGGCATCGAAGTCGAACTGCTCTGGTTTGACTACCTCCCCTCCCTCGACGCTTTCGCCGCCGGCAAGGTGGACGCCGTCACGGCCGTTGCCGCAGATATGCTTGTCACCGGAGCCAACGGGGCAAAAAGCAAATTCATCGCCGTGCTCGACTACAGCAACGGAGGGGACATGATCATCGGCAAACCCGGTATCAATTCCCTCAAGGACCTGAAAGGCAAGAAGGTCGGACTCGAAGTGACCCTCGTGGAGCACCTTCTGCTGCTGCACGGTCTGAAAGCGGCGGGTATGAAGGCTTCTGACGTGACGCTCGTCAATACGGCGACCAACGATACGCCCCAGACCCTCAGCAGTGGCGAAGTGGCGGCCATCGGCGCATGGTATCCTGTCTCCAGCCAGGCCCTGAAAGCTGTCGCCAACAGCAAAGCCATCTACACCAGTGCCGACGCTCCGGGCCTGATCTACGACGTCCTCGCAGTCAACCCCACCAGCCTCGCCAAACGCAAAGCCGATTGGGAAAAGTATGTCGCGGTCTATTACAAATGCGTCGATTACATCCTTGATCCCAAGACTCAGGATGATGCCGTGGCCATCCTCGCGGCCAAGGTCGGAGCCAAGCCCGCCGATTACAAAGCCGCCATCCCCGGCACCAAATTCCTCACCCTCAAGGAAGCCCAGAAAGTCTTCAAAAAAGGCCCCGGTCTCGATTCCCTCTACGGGTCCCTGACCATCTCCAATCAATTCAGTCTGGATAACAGCGTCTACAAGGAATCCCAGAAAGCGGAGTCCTACGTCGCCCCTTCCATTCTGAATGGGAAGAAGTGAGAGAATCTGCCGCCATTGGCCGGCCAACAAACATTCAGACTCCCGCCCGCTGGCATTAAGCTCCGGTTGGCGGGAGTTTTGGCTCCTCCTTATAACGCCAAATGGCCCAGGGCCAGCAAGCCGTAGTAGGTGTATTCCACATCGAGGGCATCATCCGCCCAGTGGCCATGGAACCCGCCGTCGGCACTCCACAAGGTATCCACAAAATCCAGCAGGGCATCCTTGTGCGCGGCAAACGATACTTGCATCCCGTCCAAGGCGTGCAGCGCCACGGCGGTAGAGAGCAAGTCCGGCAAGGGCGCTCCAGGCATGGCCTTGAACCCGCCTTCCGGGTGGATCTGGGCCAGCAGCCATTGGCCGGCGGCGGCATCGGGGGTGCGGCGCAGATGGCGGTGCAGGGCCACCGCGGCCGCGACGGCCGGGGTAGTGCCCACCGGAATGCCGGCCTCGTTGGCATAACCGCCATCGGGAGTGCGCAGGGTCGCCAGACAATCCGCCAGTTTTCCGGCCTCCGGCAGTTCGGATTTTAAATCATAATGCGCGGCCCAACCGAGCAAACTGCCATAGGCGGTGCACCGTTCCGCCCCTTTGCGTTGATTGAATCCGCCATCCCCCGATCGCCAGCCGTCCAGCCGGTCGAGGATTCCGGTCCGGTCTTCGGGAGATAATTTCCCTGCCGCAACCGGCACCGCATTCCAGCATCGGGCGAGGCAGCACAAATGCACAAAATCCAGTCCTTCCCCGCCTCCAAAGCCGCGCAGCCAAACCGACAACTTGTCCCATTCCGGTTCCTGCCGCAGGGCCAGCAGGCCCTCCATGCCGAAGACTGTATAATACAAGTCGCTGCGTCCTTCCCGATCCCCAAAAGCGCCGTCCTCCGTCACCTGGCGACGCAAAAACGACTCCACCAGTCCGGCGGCTTCCCCCAGTAAATCCGGCGCGAGCCGCGCCACCTGCAGCATTTCCAATCGAAAACTCATGATCTTACAAACCTGCCTTTCCGTAGGTCCACCAACGCAATTCTTCCCAAGCCCGGGTTAGTTCGGCTTTGGCACCCGCTTGGAAACGCTCCCATCCGGGACCGTGTTCGAAGAACACCATCCACCCAAAGGTCGCTACTGCATACAGCAGAGGCCAAAGGAACCATCGGGGGAGACGCATAATATTAGGAGAAACAAACGACCGAGCCGTAACCCGCGGCCTTTCCGCCGTCGAGAGGGGAAATGCGCCCATCTGCCGCCCCTGGCCACCGCCCATTCCAGAGACCCTCCGGGCTTGGACTCTCCCTTCGGGTGGGCCTTAAAGCCTCAACCTCCCGGTTTCCCTCTATGCTCCGGCCCGCTCCCTGCAGTATAAAAAACCATGACTTCCGTCTCCTCCGGCAAATCTGGGACTGCGGCCCTGGCCGCCGATCCTTCTCCCTCCTGTATTTGCGGAGCCCCCTTGTTCCGGGGCAATACGTCGTGTCTCCGCTGTGGCTCCCTCACCGGATACCTCCCGGACCGGGGCTGGCTCCTCGCCTTCACCCTCACCCGGAGCCGGGTTTCATCTCCGTTCCCCACTTACAGCAATCCTCTGCCGTCGCTCACTGGCCGCACCTTCAAGCCCTGCCGCGGGCGCACGACCGCCCACCAGTGCAATTGGATGATCAATGCCACGGATCCCGCCACCCAGTGCCTTTCCTGTTCGCTCACCCGCACCACTCCTGATCTCACCCGTCCCGGCGCCACCGATCGCTGGGCGGGCGCCGAGCGGGCCAAACGGCAAACCATCAGTTTGCCGCCATGAATTTCAGATTCTGCCGTAAGTGCATTGATTATCAGTTGGTTACCAGCACTACTGATAGGGCAAAAAAGTGCACCTGTGCATTTTATGTGCACTTTTCAGGTTCCCGCCCACGGAAATGGCCCACCCCGCGAAGGCTGCACCCATGATGGTCACGGTATTCATGACGCCACCATTGAGCCCATCGGCCCTCCATCTGTCGCCCTCGGTAGTGACGAGGGGTCCGTGCAAGCATCCCGGCGGTGCACCTGAGGTTCAGCCCCTCGGGTGCCGGTGGTCGGCCTCCTTTTGACCTGTCCGGCATTAGTGGATTTCTGTCTCTACAGAAATGACTGAAGAAACAGAACCTAGATTTTCAAAGCTGTCTATCTGTGCGCGTGACTTCCCCCTGCGGTGTTACCGCTGAAAGGTCCAGCGATCTTCCCCACC
>CAIZWU010000066.1 GCA_903936775.1 uncultured bacterium
ATTTCGAGCTCCAACTCCATCTGCTGGACGAGAGCCACCTCGCCGCCGATCTGAAAATTTCCGCTTCCCTTGATCGTGTAAGTTCGGTTCGATCCAGCGGTGAAGTTGAGATTCTCGACTGCATAACGGGAGAAGAGCGGATTGATCTCTATTAACCGCAGTTTGAACGCTCCCCGCAGGGGCTCCCGGATCGAGGGCCGCCCGCACACCGGGCAATCGTCGACCAAATAACTGTCGTGGAGGAGCAGATAGCGCCACGGCTGACGTATTTCGGCCCCGGCATCTGCGTAAATAGCCCCATTCCAAGTCACGAAGATGGCGAAAAACCACCCCAGCAGGGCTACTCCCGGGAAGGAGGACTCGAAAAGACGTTTCATTTCGGAGCGTGAAGCCAATATCCACGAGGAAACTAATGCCGTTCGTTGGTTCCGGCAATACTCCGGACGCCCCGTGCCACCAAGGGTGTTTTCCTTATCTCCTATCTTCCCAGACTCACATCCAAAAAGACGATCGTCCAGGGCGCGAGTTCCAAATCCCCTGCTGCGCAGTCCTCCGGAACCGTAGACCAGAATCCTTCTGGTTCCTCTCCGGTGAGAGCCGCCGCCGCCGCATCCAAGACGCGCAGGACGCCCTTCACGGGCAACTTCACCCGTTGTGCCAGACCGGTCACATTGGCGACGATCCAGCGTTGCCGCCCGGCCCATTCCAGCACGACGGCCTGCACCAGCAGGGGATGGCTCAAGTGCACCCGGCGCAAGCCACCCTGACGGAAATCAGCCAGTGCCCGCAGCACATAATACATAGGAAACACCACGCCAGGCACCGAGGGAAATTCGTCAGGCAGCGGCGGGCCACCGGCCACCTCCATCACGCCCCGCCAACCCGTGGTCTCAAACCAGGTCACCGAGGCAGCCCCCGCCTCCGCAAGGGCGCGCAGTGAACCCACCAGCCAACCCGCCCCCAGCAGGGAGAGTTGCCGGCGGTCCACCATGGGGGGAAGTTCGTTCGCTGGACGGGGCGGCCCTTTGTGCCAACGGCGTTTCAAGCTCACCGGCGAAGCCACGAAAGGCAGCGGGGCAAAGACCTGACGGGCACTCCTGACCAGATGCGTCTGGCCCTCCAGATTTTCGATCACGGCCGCATCGTCGAAGGCATGAGCCTGAGGACGGATGGAGCAGAAGATGAAGTCCGCGCTATCCACCGCCGGACGATGATTATTCAGCGGAAAATAATCGATATCGGTGCCGATGCCCACCCCGGTGCCGAGGGCCCCGCGGGCCGCCTGAAGCAGCGCGGGATTCGCCACTGGTTTTCCCTCCTCAATGACCAGCCACCGGGCCACCGGACAGGGCAACCGCCGGGCCGCTTCCGCCGCTTGCCGGGCGTCGGCAGCTTCCGATAGATGCAGCGCGATTTCCAACGCACAACCCAGCCGCGCCGCTTCTGATCCCGCCTGCTGCAAGGCACCGGCCCAACCGGGGCCACTCATTTTCAGATCTACCCTCACATGATCCAAACCCAGCGCCCGCAGCCGCGCCACCTCCCGCTCATCCATCACGCCTCCATGCGATGGCAGTCCCAGCCCCACCTGCGGCCACGGCACCGCCCCATCCTCCACCAAAGTCACCAGAGCCTCCGCAGCCGGAGACACGGCCGCCTGAACCTGCCCCCCGCCTGCCCCCGCCACCAACCGGACCGTCACTACCTGCCGCACCCGCTGGCCTTCCTTCAACCAGGCCGGCAACGGGATCCGCTGGGGCGTGCTGTAGGTTTTGAAACTGGCGTCCGTCCAATTCCGCTGGTCCTCCATTTCAAAGGCATCGCCCTCCATGGTCAATTCCACGTCCCAAGCCGGACTCACTGCATAACGCATCCGGCGGAAATCATGCAGGCCACGCACCGGTTGATCCGGGGCGATTTCCCCGGGAAAGCGGCACTCGGCCAGATCCCCGCTGACATATTCCACTTCGCAGGATTTTCCCTGACAGACGGCCAGCGGGTGCAGGATGCAGAATCCCACCCGGTTTTTGGCAAACGCCTGCCGGGCCACTCCCTCAAATTCCCATCGGATCACTCCGTCCGACGTCCCTTGGATCCGGCTTTCCCACGCAAAATCAACGGCGCCATCCACATGTTCGCTCTGCCACGACACCTCAAACCCCGCCTCCGATTGCTCCACCCGCAAGCCCGTGCGCCGGGCCGCGACGGTATTCCAGCTGGAATCCCGCACCGCCGCATAAATGCGCCGCACCGCCTCATCCGCTCCGGCATGAAAATAGCGGAGTTCCCCCTCGATCAGCTCCACACTCAAGGGTCCGGCCTGCAGTCGTTGCGCGATTTCAGGAGGAACCGGCTGACCATTGCCGGAACAGGAAATAAAGGGAGAAAGAGAACTCATAACCGATGAAAAATGTCACCGGCCGGGAAACGCCTCCGAGCACCGCCCGGAGGCGGAATGACAGTGGCTCATGGTGGCAAGGGGCGGATTTGAACCGCCGACCAAAGGCTTATGAGTCCTCTGCTCTACCGCTGAGCTACCCTGCCGTATTCCGTGAGCCGAACCGGAACGCGACATACCAAACCCACCGCGATTGTCAAAAGGAAAACAAAGGTCCTGCGCTCCCAAAAAGCACGGCTCCCGGGCGGCGCGGCTCAGCGGCTTTCCCAATAACGCATCAGCCAGATCACCAGGGCCAGTCCCAGCCCGATCATCCAGAGCGTGAGGCGGACCGGATCAGACTTCGTCCGCCGCAGTTTGGCAAAAACCGGGAGACGGGCGTCTTGTTCAAAAATTTCGGGATAAAACTCCACCGGTTCCCAACGCCGGGTGCCTTCCATGCAAACTTCGGTGCGCAGATTGATGCGGCCGCTTTTCCACAAATCCCTCATCTGGGACAGCCAAAACGGACCGTGAATGTTCCCCTCGGCATTCATGTAAAGGTAGCGGGCGGTGGCCATCACCTCCAAATCTAGCAAGCTCTGCTGTATTTACAATACTGGAGTGCTGTTGTAATGGATGGATCACCGACGCCAGCGATTATTGCGGCTTCCCGAACATCCCCCCCGCTTTATGCAATCCTGGCACCTCTGGACGATCATCGGCCTTCTCCTGCTCATTCTGGAAATGCTGATCCCCGCCTTCTTTTTCGCCAGCTTCGGGGTGGCCGCGCTGATTACTGCCATCGCCTCCTCAGCGGGTCTCGGCGCCACGCCACAGCTCGGCATCTTTGCGGTCGCCTCCATCGTCTGCATGGCGGCAGTCCGTCCCTTCTTTGTCAAATTGGTCTACCGCCACAGCGATCCTGCCCCCGCCAATCTCCACGCCCTGATCGGCCAGTCGGCCAGTGTGGTCGACGCCATCGGGTCCGGTGATGAGCCCGGCCGCGTCAAAGTCGGCAGCGAGGAATGGCGGGCCATCAACGAATCCGGCGATCCCCTGCCCCCCGGCACCCGGGTGGAAATCACCGCCGTCCGCTCCGCTACCCTCACGGTCAAACCGCGCCTCTGATCCCGCGTTCTTCCTCCCTGTCCAGCCACCTTTCACTTCGTATCCACCCTCGCCAAACCATGTTCGATTTTCTCCAGACGGTCCTGATTGTTCTCATCATTGCCATCATCGTCTTCGCCTTCCTCGGTTTCAAAATCGTGCGGCACTCCGAGACCATGGTCATCGAACGTCTCGGCCGGTATGACCGCACCCTGCAAAGCGGGATCAACATCATCTGGCCCATCGTGGACCGCCCCCGCACCGTCCACTGGCGTTACACCGAAAATGGCAACGATGGCCGCCCGCTCCATATCACGAAAAGCACTGCCCGGATCGACTTGCGCGAAACCGTCTATGACTTCCCCCGGCAAAACGTCATCACCCGGGACAATGTCTCCATCCTGATCAATGCGCTGGTCTACTTCCAGATCAACGACCCCATGAAGGCGGTCTATGAGATCAACAACCTGCCCGATGCCATTGAAAAGCTGACTCAAACCACCCTGCGTAACATAATCGGCGAACTTGATCTGGACGAATCCCTCGTTTCCCGCGACACCGTCAACAAAAAGCTGGGGCTGATCCTGGATGAGGCCACCCACAAGTGGGGCGTCAAGGTCAACCGCGTCGAACTCCAGGACATCACTCCTCCCGCCGATGTCCAGCACGCCATGGAGAAGCAGATGCGCGCTGAACGGGAACGCCGCGCCCAGATCCTGTCCGCCGAAGGATTCAAAGGCGCCGCCATCCTCGAAGCGGAAGGCATCCGCGAGGCGGATATCCACAAAGCCGAAGGCGAAAAACAAGCCAACATTCTCCGGGCCGAAGGGGAAGCCCAGGCCATCGAACGCCTCGCCGCCGCCCAAGCCAACGCCCTCAGCCAGGTCGCCGCTTCGCTTGATGGACGCACCGACCCCGCGGCCTTCCTCATCGCCATGCGTTATGTGGAAACCCTCAAGGAGATCAGCGCCGGCGGACCGCAGAGCAAGCTGGTCTACCTCCCCTACGAAGCCACCGGCATGCTCGGAGCTCTCGGTGGCATCCGGGAGCTGTTCCAAAACAACACGGCGCCCCCCAGCCCGGCCCCGCTCCCGGCTACCCCACGGGTCCCAACCCTCCCTCCGGCGCCGCCTGCGGCATGATGTCCGGCCGGCCGGGAACCGGAGACGCCAGGCAGGGCAAATTATATCAGGGCCCTGATGGCAACTAAAACCCCGGCGCGGTGCCAGGGCTCAAAGATTGCTGCCGGACCACTGCAGTTTATCCCGCAGCACGGAATAAAAGGAAGTATCCCGGAAGGCGATCAAAGGCACCTGCCAGGCGGCCTTGCGTAAAAGGACCGGCTGGTCCTTTGCCAGAGTCCAAGCGGTACCGCCATCCACATTCAACAACACATCCTCCACCGGCTCCT
This sequence comes from uncultured bacterium, assembly GCA_903936775.1. GTDB lineage: Bacteria > Verrucomicrobiota > Verrucomicrobiia > Verrucomicrobiales > V1-33 > CAIZWU01. The sequence continues at coordinate 4,899 of CAIZWU010000066.1, forward strand.
TCGGCTGGATTTCCAGGGAGACATTGTCGTTGACCACAAACGACCGGTTCGACAGGGCGTGGGGACAAATGGGCGTCAGGCAAAAGACATTGGCCGCCGGATTGATGATGGGGCCGCCGGCCGACAAACTGTAGGCGGTGCTGCCAGTCGGAGTGGCCACGATCAGACCGTCCCCACAGTAGCGGTTGAGGAATTCGTGATTTACCCGGACTTCCAGATGGATCAGCCGGGAAAAGGTGCCGCGGGTGACCGTGACCTCATTCATGCCTCCCTCGATGCATTCCTGTCCATCCACGGTGGTGAAATGAGCCTCCACCACGCTGCGCTGCGAGAGCCGGTAATCATTGGTGAGGATGGCAGAGACAAACCGTCCGATCTCCGCCTCGGTCGCGGTGGTGAGGAATCCGAGGCGTCCGGTATTGACAGCCGCGAGCGGCTTGACCGCCGGCCCCAGCAACCGGGCGGTGCGCAGGATGGTGCCATCACCACCAAGGACGACCAGCACTTCGGACCGCGCCGCCAGTTCCGTCAGGGGCAATCCATGATTGCTCTGGACAAAGGCGGCGGTGGCCTCTTCCAGCAACACGGTGGCCCCGGCCTCCGCAAAAGCCTGCTGCAGGTGGCGGACATGATGGGCTGCGTCCTGTTTGGTAGGATTTGCTACGATTCCGATGACCGGGTGACCCATGCGAGAAATTCTGTATTACCGTCGGTTCCTTTTATGGGCGAGGGCACGCACCCGCGCCAGCGGAATCCGTCACAACCTTCCACAAATCGGCGGATGCGCGCCACGGCCTGTTCATGCAAAGCAGGATCGCGCACGATGCCCCCGGTTCCCACGTCCTCACGGCGCAATTCGAACTGCGGTTTGATCAGGCAAATGAGTTGGCCCCGTTCCGGATCCAGCACCGCCATCACCGCCGGCAGCACCAACGTCAGGGAAATGAACGAAAGATCAAAGACTGCCAGATCCACCGGTTCCGGAACATCGGACGGATGGAGGTGGCGGAGGTTGAATTGCTCGCGGGCGGTGACCCGCGGATCGCTCCGGATCTTCCACACCAGTTGATTGGTGCCGACATCGAAGGCATAAACCCGGACGGCCCCATGCTGCAGCAGGCAATCGGTGAATCCGCCGGTGGACGCGCCGGCATCCAGACAAACCATTCCGGCAGGATCAATCCCGAAGGCCGCCAGCGCGCCTTCCAGTTTTAATCCGCCCCGGCTGACGTAGCGCGGTTTGGTTTTCACCACAATTCCGTCATCCGCTTTGACCACGTGCCCGGGTTTGGTCACGGCATGCCCATTGACCGCGACCTCGCCGGCGAGGATGAGCCGTTTCCCCTGTTCCCGGGAATCACAGAGCCCCCGCAGCACCAACGCCGCATCAAGGCGTTCCTTGGCACGCGGGGCTGATTCGGGTCCGGCAGACATGGGGTGCAAGTTCCGCGGTTTCTCTAACGCCTTTGCAGGCGCAGGAACATTACCGTGCCGAGAACGCCGAAGATGAGATTCGGCAGCCAGACCCAGAGGTGCGGGTATTTATCAGGCGAATCCTGCCAAAGCCCGCCCAGCATGATCAGGGCGAAGTAGGCAATCCCTACGATCAGGCTCAGGACAAAGCCCGCAGAGGTCTCCCGGCGTTGCACGGTAATCCCGAAGGGAATCGCCACGAAGGCCAGCACGAAACAGGCGAGCGAAAAACTGATGCGCCGGTTGAGTTCGGTGAGCATGCCCGAATGCGAAGGGGGGACCGCTCCCGTTACTGCGAGGGCCGCGGGATTTCGCAGGCCAGTGAGGAGTTGACTCATGGTCATCCCGTCCACGCGCATTTTGGAATTCTTGTCGAACATTTTTTGCAGGGAAACCGGCAGTCCGCTGTAGCCGGTGGCAGCAGGAGCGACATCCGGCATGCCTTCCTTTTGTCCGAGCAAACGTTCATTGTAGGCGGCCAACTCCTGTGCGCTCATGGACTTCAACTCGACGGCACTGGCTTCGCTGGGCCAATTGCGCGCCAAGGCAAAATTGTCCGTCATGTTCACCATGATCAGCTTGGTTTTATCCACGTTGCCGGCTTCGATCTCAGCTTCGCGGGAAAAAAAATATTTTTCGGGCCGGGCCCGGTCTCCGGAGCGGTCGGCCTGCAATTGAATCACCTGCAGATTCTTTAACTTGTCCCCTTCCTTGGCCTCGGCAAAAATAAAAAAACCAGTGAGATCGTCCACCAGGGTATCGGGGCGGAAAATGGCTTTGGGGTCATTCAAGACCGCCTGCTGGGTGGTGCGGCGGATTTCCGAAAATGAGTTGGGTGCCACCGTGGTGTTGATCCAAAGGCAAAATCCCGAGGCAAGAAGGGCCAGCACAAAAACGGGCAGACAAATACGCCTCAGACTCTGCCCGCTCATTCGCAGGGCAATCAATTCGTTATCCGCCGAAAGCCGGCCGAAAACCAGCAGCACCGCCGTCAGAATGCCCCACGGAACGGTGAAAGAGAGAGACCACGGAAAGGAATAACCAATGAATTTGAGAATCGCTTCCGGCGGCAGGGTTCCCTCCACCAGTTTGTCGAGAAGCTTCTTGAAGATCTGCCCGAGCACCAGCACCACACTGAGCACTGCGACCGCGAAGAACGTGGACAGGAGAATCTGCCGGCCAAGATAGCGGTCAAAAATACGGAACATCGGGATAATGGCAAAGTCAGCCGGCCGGCATTACATCCGGCGGTAGCGCAGGATGCCTTCTCCGATCAATTCCGCAAGCCGCTGCCGGTAGCGGGGATCGAGCACCCTCGCCCGGTCATGGGTGGTGGAGAGAAATCCACCCTCCACCAGTGCCCCGGGCATATTGCAGGAACGCAGCACCTTGAACCGGGCAAACTTCACCCCCCGGTTCGGAGTGCCCAGTCCGGCCGCCACGAGATTCTGGATTTGCGCCGCCAGCTGCTGGCCTTCAGTATTGTAATACCACGTCTCCGTCCCGGCGGGCCCGGCATAACTGACCCAGTTGAAATGGATGCTGACGAAGACGGATTTGGAAATACGGTTGGCCACTGCCGGGCGGTCTTCCAAAGTGATGAATTCATCCCGCTGCCGGGTGAGCACCGCCTTGATCCCCTTCCCTTCCAAAAATCGTTGCAGCCGGAACGAAACATCAAGGGCGAGATGTTTTTCGTAGAGATAGCCGAATTGACCGCCATTGTCATGGCCGCCATGCCCCGGGTCGATCACCACCCGGCTGAAGCGGGCAGCCTCTGCCGGGAGGCCCATGCAGAGCCAAATCAACAGGACAGCGACTCCACGCGGCAAAGCAGCCATGCAGAAACCAAAGGCGGAAGGGGGCATAATCAAAGGCAGGTGGGGCGGTAAAAATACTTACGATTGGTTAAGTATCTCCCAGACCCCCCGAAAATCAAGCCGGGCATTCCATCTCCTTGGTGAGCAGCTTTCTCCTGTTTCAGCCTGCCTTTAACGGCTGGCATACCGGTCCGGAGAGAGCAATTCCAGCGGATGCCCCGGGGCGTCGCCGTCAAGCAGCCGGCCCACGATTTGACCAGTGACCGGCCCGAGGCTCAGTCCCATCATGCTGTGCCCGGTGGCCACAATCAGATTGTCCGCCGCGCCCGTCCGGCCCAAATACGGCATCCCATCCGGCGAGCATGGTCTCAGTCCCACCCAAGGCTCGATTCCCTCAAAATCCTCCGGACCAAACTCCGGATAATAATCCGGCAGTGACCGGATAATTCCCTGCACCCGCCGCGGCGAAATAGTGGTATTCAGGCCCGCGATTTCCATGGTTCCCCCTACCCGCAACCGGCCCTGCATCGGAGTCACCGCCACCCGTGCCTCGGTCAGGATGGAGCAGATCTGCGGCAGTTGCCGCGGCTGAGGCAAGGTCAGGGAATACCCTTTGCCCGCCTGCATAGGCAACCGCAGCCCCAGAGGACGGATTGCTTCGCCCGACCACGCCCCGCCGGCGAGCACAAATTGCCCGCCTTCCACTTCGCCCTGGTTGGTCTGCACCGCCCGCAAGCGTCCGCCTTCCCGGCTCCAGCCGGTGACCTCCCGCCCGGTCAAAAACCGCACGCCCCGCGCCTGACAATCGGCCACGAGGGCCGCCATGAAACGGTCCGGCGACAGATGGCAGTCCCGGGGATAATAGACAGACCCGGTGATGCTGAACCGCGCGCCGGGATCAAGGGCCGCCGTCCCCGCTTCATCCAGGACCTCCGCCGGCACCCCGAGGGCGCGCGCCTTTTCGGCCCCCTCGCCCTCCTCCTCCAGGGCATGCCCGGTGCGGCATAACATCAACAAGCCCTTTTTCATGAGACCAAACTCCATCTGCGGCAGGGCCGCCAATTCCTCATAACAAGCCCGGCTGGCGAGGTTCAGATCCCGCAGCACCGGGGCGCTCCGCTTCACATGGGCAGGCGTGGCTGCCTGCCAAAACTTCAGGGCCCAGCCGATCAGGTCTCCACTCAGCCGGGGCTTGATGTAAAACGGCGACTCCGGATTCCACATCCACTTCAGCCCGAGCGCCACCATTCCGGGGGCGGCAAGGGGCACAAAGTGGCTCGGCACAATCATTCCCGCATTCCCGAACGAACAGCCATTCTGTGCGAGGGGCTGCCGGTCGATCACCGTGACCTCAAATCCCCGCTGCGACGCATACCAGGCGCTGCACAGCCCAATGATTCCCTGCCCCAGGATAACAACAGATTCGTTCATGTGATTATGGCTGCCAACGGGGTTCACGTCCCATCAGATGGCGCACGAAAAAATCCATCCGGCGACGCGACGCATATGGTTTTTCGCCGGCCCCGTGATTACTGCCCGGCATGATGAGCAACTCGAAATCCTTGTCGGCCTTCACCAGCGCCGCCGCCACCTGCATGGTGCTCGCCGGGTCCACGTTGGAGTCCATTTCGCCCACACTGAGGAAAAGTTTACCCTGCATCTTCGCGGCATGGGCCACATTGGAACTGCGCTCATAGGCTTCATCCACGGGCCAGCCCATCCACTGTTCATTCCACCAGATCTTGTCCATCCGATTGTCATGGCAGCCGCAGTCCGCGGCGGCAGCCCGGTAAAAATCACCATGATCTATCAACGCCCGCATCGCGTTCTGCCCGCCCGCCGAACCGCCATAAATCCCCACCCTCGTCAGGTCCATCCATGGCCGTGCCGCAGCCGCCGCCTTCATCCACGCCATCCGGTCCAGGAAACCGGCGTCGGCCAGGTTTTTCCAGGCGACTTCATGGAATTTCTTACCCCGGTGATTTGTCCCCATGCCATCCGCCTGCACCACGATAAACCCCAATTCCGCCAGGGCATGCTGCCGCGCGGCCACCGTAAATTCCTTGGCGGCAAAGGATCCCTGCGGCCCCGCATACACTTCCTCCAAAACCGGATAGGTTTTTGCGGGATCAAAGTGGGAGGGTTTGACGATGGTGCCGTAAATGTCTGTCTGCCCGTCCCGTCCCTTGGCGGTGAACCGCTCCGGGGCCTGCCAACCAGCGGCGAGGAGCGCCGTCCAGTCGCCCCGCTCGAGGGTCGACACCAATTGACCATCGGCGGCCCGCCTCAGTTCGGTGACAGCCGGTTGGTCCGCCCGCGACCACGAATCAATCAGCCACTGGCGGTCCGGCGAAAAGGTCACCCGGTGGCTACCATCACCCTCCGTCAGCCTGACAAAACCAGTGCCATCCAGATTCACCCGGCAAAGATGCAGGTGATAGGGGTCTTCCCCCGACCGCTGGCCGGAGGCATAAAACCACAGCTGCCGGGCCTTTTCATCCACCGACTCCACCCGGCGCACCACCCAGTTCCCGGAGGTGATCCGGTTTTTCACCTGACCGCTGACGGTATCGTAGAGGTAAAGATGGCACCAGCCACCGCGCTCCGACATCCAGATCAATTCTTTGGTTCCGTCGAGGAACCGGTGCCATGTTTTTTCGTTGTAATCGATGAAGGTCGCCGAAGTTTCCTCCACCATTGCCCGTGCGGAGGCGGTGCTGCGGTCGACCGAGATGACGCGGAAGATCTGATGGCCTCGCTGGTTGTAGCTGAACGTGAAACTCCGGCTGTCCGGCTGCCAGCGGTAACGCAGGGAACCGTCGTGGGTGAAAAAGCGGGGGAACAA
>CAIZWU010000067.1 GCA_903936775.1 uncultured bacterium
CTGTGGCTGAATCGCCCCTTTGGGGCTGCGGCTGAATCGCCCTTTTGGGGCTGTGGCTGAATCGCCCCTTTGGGGCTGCGGCAAGACCCGCACCTTTTCCGGGGAATCACCGTATCGGGGCTGCGGCAACGGACGCGCCGGATTCCCCAGCCCCAAAGGGGCGCTCAAATACCAGCCCAGGGCAACGCCCTGGGAAACCGGCCCGCCAACCTATCAAAGCCCTGAAAGGGCGCGCCAACCCCTGCCGCAATCCCTCGCGCGGCTGCACATTCATCTCATCTTTAGCACCAGGAACCGCCCCCCCCTGCACGACACCGTGCGCGATTCCTTGCACTGCTACATGGCGACCGTCCTGCAAAACTTTGGCGGCCCGCCCGTCCTCATCAATTCCGTCGCGGATCACGTCCCCGTTCTTTTTGAACCCGGTCGCACCGTCGCCGTCAGTGCCGCAGTGGAAGAGGTCAAAAAGACTTCCTCGAAATGGATCAAGACGCAGGGCAATGAATTTGCCGCGTTCGCATGGCAGGCCGGCTATGGGGCATTTGCTGTTTCGGAATCGAACGTCGCCACCCTGCGCGACTGCATCGCCGGCCAGCAGGTGCATCACCGCAAGAAGTCCTTTCAGGAGGAATTCCGTTCCTTGCTCGAACGGCAGCAAGCTTGCTGATAAGGCGGCGGGCTTTGCCAATACCATCCCGTTTTCCATGGAGTTCACCCTTCACTGCTCCGGCTTGGGCTCCGGCTTTTTCTGGAGCTGCTCGAGGAGGCGGTCCTTCTTTTCCCCGGCGGGCAGGGTATCGATCCAGCGCTGGGCGGCTTCGGGTTCGTGGGGAATGAGGGTTTCGGCGAAGCTGAGGGTGGCGGCGTCTTTGGCGGGGCCGGTGGGCTGGGTGTTGAGCCAGGTGCCGACGGCGTTGTAGTCGCGCTGGGTCCACTGGCGGATGATGCCATTGGTATGTTCGTCGAGTTGATCGGCGGGGAGGTTCTGCTGCATCCAGCCGAGCCATGGGGTGGGATCGGTGCTGTAGAGACCGCCGGTGACGCCGTTCAATACCTTGCTTTTTTCCTGCGGGGTGAGGGTGGAGGATTCCAGCCAGGGGGCGGCGGTGTCGAAGCCGCCGCTTACCAGCTGAGAGCCGATGCCGGCGAGGACGGAGTCGCGGAGGGACTCCACTTTTTTCTCCGTGCCGGGAGCGGGCGGGTCGGCGGTGACTTTGCGGAGGGCGGCGAGGAGGGAATCGCGATTCGCCCCTTGGGCGATGGAGCCGGCGAAACGGGCGGAGCCGAAGCGGTTCTTTTCATCATCCGGACTGTCTTTTTGGTCGAGAATATTGCGGAGGGCGCGTTCGGGGTCGGCCTTGGCGAGACCGGCGAGCGCCTGCTGGCGGGCCATGTCATTGACGAAGCCGCTGTCCTTGTGTTCCTCCATCCAGGCGAAGGCGGCGGCGGGATCGGTCTCGGCGAGGCGGCCGATGGCCATGCCGGCCATGTAGCTCATACCGGGATTGTCCTTGAGCAGGTCCTTGCTATTGAGCACGAGCTGGAGGGCGCTGCGCGGGTTTTGCTGGGCCAGCATCATGACGGACATGCCGATGAGTTCGCCCTTGGTCTGCGCGGGCAGGGAAGGATCGCTGCGGACCTCGTCCAACAGAATGGCAAAGTCTGCTTCCTTGAGGTCCATTAGTTTTTCGAAGACGGCCATGGCGCGTTTTTTGGCGGCGGCATCCATCTGCGTGCCGGACTTCTGCTGTTCTTTCTGTTCCTTGGCGAAGGCGATGATCTCCCGGGCGATGGCGCGGACAGTCGCCTGGCGGGCGGCGAGGGCGGCGGTGGCATCGGCCTTGGCGATCACGGCGGCGCTTTTCCACGGGGTGAGGGTGCCGGGGGTGGCCTGAGCGGTGAGCCAGTCCGGATCGATGCCCAGCCGGGCGACTTCGGCGCGGAGTTGGTCGCGCTCGGCCAGTCCGGTGGCGGCGGCGCGGTGCTGGAGCCACCCGGCGAGGGCAGCGGTGCCGAGGATGGCTGCGGTGAGGAGGAGGGAAGGTTTCATGAGGTGGGGAATGCGGGGGGACGCTCAGGGTTTGGCGGGTTCGGCTAGTTTGGCCAAGGCGGCGTCGCGGGCGACAGGGTCCGAGATCCTGGCGGCGAGGGCTTGCAGGGCTTCCTTGTTGGATTCTGGTTTGGCTTGATCCAGGAAGGAGACGAGCAGGTCATCCGAAGGCTGGGCGCTGTGGAGTTCCGTGACGAGGGCGAGGGCGTTGGCGGGGCTGTAGTTGCCGTATCCGTTGCTGGTTGAGGCAATGCTTTTGCCGAGGGTGGTTTCGGCGGTGGCGGCATTCTCCTGGGCCAGCCAGCTGCGTAGTTTGGTGGTGTTTTCGAGGTTGGGTTTTTCGGCGCCATTCCCCCACGTGCGCTGCTGGAAGCTGGTCTCCGCCACCCCGGCGACGAGGGTGGCGCGCTCCTCCGGGGTTGCTTCGATGGTGCTGAAAAACTTGCTGACGCCGTCCAGACTATCCTTGCTGTAAACCCGCTGGGCGAGCTGCTGGAGGGCGCCGGCCTGTTCCTTGGCAGGCAGGACCCCGCGCACCAGCTCGCTGAATTCTTTCTGCGAGGCGGCGTCCGCTTCGAATCCGTTGGCGCTGGCGAGGACCACGGTCCGTTCCTTTTCCGGCAGGGCGAGGATCCGCTCGCGGGCGGCGGCGGGATCCTTTACCCACAACGTCTTCAGCACACTGCTGATCATTTGCGTCTGTTCCTGGTTCACGTCGCTCAGGGCGGTGCTTTCAAATTGCCCGGCGGCGACGGCGCCGTCGAACCATGTCAGGGCCCCGGTGAGGTCCTTTTTGGCCCACGAGGAAAAGGCATTCCGCATCGTGAAGCCGATCATGTGGACGGGCGTCCCGGAGGCGGACTTCATGAATGCCGCCGCCGCCATCACTGCGGCCTGGGGATCGCTTTCGCCGAGGCCCTGGATCAGCATCATGACCAGGTTATCCCGTTGCCCGGGGGGAAGCTCCAACTGCCCGGCCTCGGTGATGAGGGCGGAAAGCTCGTCCGACGAGAGCTCGAGGATGGTCTTCTGCAGTTTGAGCACGGCTTTCATGTCCGGCATGGTGCCGTTCTGCATGCCTGCCATCAGGGTGGCCATTTCCTTGAGATCGATGACGGGGCGGGCGCCGCTGGCGGCGGGATCGGCCTTGGCCTGGCCGTCATCACCGCTCCGGGACGCGGCTGCCGCCTTGGCCTGGGTCGCCGCGCGGTGGGTCGTCACCGCGTGGATGGTCTCGCGGAAGAGGGTGGCCTGCTGCCGGACGGGGTCCTGCGTGAAGTGCTGCCACGTGAGAAAAGCGGCGGATCCGATGAAGGCGGCCAGCGGCAGCAGCAGGGTTTTGGAGGACATGGGTGGCTTATAACGAATTCTGCAGCACTTGTCGCCTATAAAAGTGGCGGAGGTGCCCGCCAAAGCCGGCGGCAGCAGGGCGGGGGGATTTCCAACCACAGATGACCCGGATGGGCACAGATGGCGTTGGGTTCACGAGGCTAAGTTTGGCACCAAGTTTGAAGTGGCGTTGGTGGAGGGGGATGGGGCCCGGGCGTAGGAGGCGATGGCCGCGGCAGGGGCGGTGGTGGTTTGAACTTTGAAAAAGGCGGCACCGCGCGGCTTTCCCGCCAAGTCTGCCGGGTGTTTCCCCGCTAAAAACCGGGAACCCGCCAGGGAGGCGGGGCGGAACGGGGCTGGGTTGTGGTCGAAAGTGAAGCGGTTCCGGGCCGGGAATCTTCCTTGCACCGGGGGGGGGGACCCTCCAGTATGAGGATTCCCGCCGGGTTGCCTGCGGGGCAGATAACCTATTTTTCTTTTCAAACCTGTGAGCGAACCTGAGAACCGCGGCGTCGAGCCGGTCAATGTCGCCGATGAAATGGCGAAGTCCTTTTTGGAATACTCCATGTCGGTCATTATCAGCCGCGCGCTGCCCGATGTGCGCGATGGTCTGAAACCTTCCCAACGCCGCATCCTGTATGCGATGGACAATCTCGGGCTCTATGCCGGGAAGAAGCATATCAAGTGCGCGAAAATCTGTGGTGATACTTCCGGGAACTACCACCCGCATGGTGAATCCGTGATTTACCCGACGCTGGTGAACATGGCGCAGCACTGGGGCATCCGCGAGACTCTGGTGGACGGACAGGGGAACTTTGGTTCCGTGGATGGAGACCCTCCGGCGGCGATGCGTTACACGGAAGCCCGGCTGACGCATCTGGGGGGGCTCCTGATGGAGGACATGGACAAGGACACCGTCGATTTTGTCCCGAACTATGACGAGCGCCTCATGGAACCCACGGTGTTCCCCTCGGCCTTCCCGAACCTCATTGTCAACGGCGGCACCGGCATTGCCGTGGGGATGGCGACCAACATGGCTCCGCATAATCTTGGTGAGGTAGTGGATGCGATTTGTGCGCAGATCGACCAGCCGGACATTTCCATCCGGGAACTCCAGCAGCACATCAAGGGGCCTGACTTCCCGACGGGTTGTACCATTTACGGGCAGGCCGGCATCAATGCCTACCTGCACACCGGCCGCGGTTCCATGAAGGTGCGCGGGCGGGTGGACATCGAGCTGGACGAGAAGGGCAAGGAACAGATCGTCATTACCGAGATCCCCTATATCGTGAACCGCGCGGTGTTGATTAAACGGATCGCCGAACTGGTCACCGAAAAAATCATCCCGGAAATCAGCGGTCTGCGCGACGAATGCGATGAGCGCACCCGCATTGTGCTGGAACTGAAACGCGATGCCCGCCCGCAGGTGGTCATCAACAATCTCTACAAACACACCGCGCTGGAGTCCTCCTTCAGTGTGAATATGCTGGCGATTGATAACCGCAAGCCGCGCCTGCTCAATATCAAGGACGCCATTGCCTGTTACATCGAACACCGCCGCGAGGTGGTGCTGCGCCGCACCCGCTTCCTCCTGCGCAAGGCGGAGGCCCGCGCGGAGATCCTCGAAGCCCTCCTGCTGGCAACTTCGAAGATCGATGAATTCATCAGGATCATCCGCCAGAGTGCGAACCGGGATGCGGCCGAAACGGCCATCAAGGCCTATCCCTTCACCGTGGAGGCCGCCCTGGCGGTGGGCGTGATCATCCGGGGGCAGCCCCATATCGTGGGCGATCGCTATCAATTCTCTGACCGGCAGGTCAAGGCCATTGTGGAGATCCAGCTCTACAAGTTGACCAGTCTGGAGCGCGATAAAATCAAAGCGGAATACGACGGCGTCATGGCCGAGATCGCCGACCTGATGGATATTCTCGCCCGCGAGTCCCGGGTGCTGACCATCATCAAGGAAGAGCTGCTGGTCATCAAAGCCAAATATGCCTCGCCCCGCCTGACGGATTTTGCCGCCGAGGAAGGCGAGATCAATCTGGTGGATCTGATCGCCAACGAGGGGATGATCATCACCATTTCCCACCGCGGTTATATCAAGCGCACCCTGAGCAGCGAATTCCGCAGCCAGCGGCGTGGCGGCAAGGGCCTCAAGGGCATGGAAACGGCCAAATCCAGTGGGGTGGAGGAGGCGGAAGTCGGCGACTTCGTGGAACATCTTTTCACCGCCAGCGCCCATGATTGGCTGATGTTCTTCACCAACAGCGGCCGGGTTTACGCGGAGCGGGTCTATCTCATCCCCGAAGGCTCCCGCACCGCCAAAGGACGCAGTATCAAGAATCTGCTGAATCTCCGCCCCGAAGAGAAAATCGCTTCGGTATTGCGCATCCCGACCCAGGGGGAATCCGACAAGGATGCGACCTGGGACCCGGACAAATTTGTTATCTTTGCCACCCGTCTGGGCGTGGTGAAACGCAGCAACCTCGGCGAATTCCGCAACATCCGGAAGGATGGGATCATTGCCATCAATATCCGTGAAGGTGATGACCTGATCGGCTGCGCCTTGACCGATGGCCGCAATGAGATCGTGCTGGTCACCCACGGCGGGATGAGCACCCGGTTCAAGGAATATGCCGAAGTGGTCGGGGACGGGGCTGCCATGGCCGGGGAAGGGGAAGAAGTGGAAGATTCCAGCGAAGACGCCGCCGATGAAACCGAAGGTGCGGAAGCCACGGAAGGCGGAGCCCGGGAAAAAGGCGGCCTGCGCGACATGGGGCGGCAAGCCACCGGGGTGCGCGGGATCAAGCTCAAGAAGGACGATTACGTGGTCAGCCTTTCCATCGTGGACTATGCGGCGATGTTGCTGGTGGCCAGCGAAAATGGCATTGGCAAACGCACCGGATTTGATGACTACCGCATCACTGCCCGCGGTGGGAAGGGGATCATCACCATGAAGACCAGTGAAAAGACCGGCCAAGTGGTCAGTGCCCTGGTGGTGCATGAGTCCGACGAAGTGATGCTCATGACCACGACAGGTCAGAGTGTCCGTATTCCGGTCTCCCAGATCCGGGAAACGGGACGGAATGCCGCCGGGGTTAAACTGATCAGCCTGCGGGGGGATGAAAAGCTCCAGGATATCGCCCGGGTCATTGCGGACCCTGAAGACTCGTCCTTGGTCGAAGCTGCCGGTGTCCCTGAGGGAACCGACAGCGCTGTGGAATCTGAAGCCGATGACTCCGGGACGCCGGAAACGGAAACGGACGCATGAACCTTGAAATGCCATCCCCGGAGCAGACGGAGTCCTTGAGGACTCTCCTTCTCATTGTGCTTGGCGTGATGATCGTGACCATTCCGGTGGCGTGCCTGCTGGTGATCGCCAAGGTGAAGGCGCAGCAGCGGCAGCGTCCCGTCCCCGGCAAGGAAGGCAGATCGGCCTCTCATGATACCGGCGGAATTGATCCTGTCCTGGTTGCGGGAGGTTCTCTGGCAGACGGGTCGGCCGTCACCAGCCAGGACGGGGGGAAGGCAGGCTATCGTGAGGAGACCACCCCTTCCGTCAACGACGGGGACTGTGGCGCCCCGGCCACGGCCTGCGAGGATAGTAGCAGCAGTTTCAGCGATGGCGGGAGCAGCTGTAGCGGCGACTCAGGAGGAGGGGGCGGCGGCAGTGAATGATCTGGCAGGGTCCAGTCTGGAGGCCGGATGGCGACCGTTGCGGAAATTGTGGGCAGAGCCAGCCGGGGACCCACCACCGCAGGTGCGCTGGTGGAAAGACGCTGGGTTCCTGATTTGGGAAATGAAGACGGAACTGCCGTGGGCGGGTCGCGGTGAATTTGAATCCGGGGGATTTGTCGAAGGCTTGTGGGACCGGGATGTGGCTGAATTTTTCATCTTGGACCGGGGCAGCGGGGCCTATCAGGAATTCAATCTTGGTCCGGGGGGAGCCTGGTGGAGCGCGTGGTTTGTGGCGCCGCGCGTCCGGGCCGTTCCCCAACTGGACTGGACCCGTTTGGGGGTGCAAACCGAGGTCACATGGACGCCGGTTCACTGGACCGGGAAAATGCGCCTGCGGCTACCGGATTACGGGGAGCCTGCCTTTAATTTTTGCGCCATCCGACGGGGGCCCGGGGGAGCGGCGTATTACAGCCTCGCTGGACTGGGCGGGGAGACCCCGGATTTTCACCGGCCCCAGGAATGGATCCGGTGGCCGACCTGACGATGGGGCAGGGGATAAAACCGGAATCCGTCTAGCGGCCCATGGCCCGGTCCCACCACGCGTCATAACGCTCGTCCGCGCTTTGACTTCGGATGGACCGTTTCTCAGCCCGGCGGTCGATCCATTCATCATGGCGTTCGATGCGTTTGCTTCTGTGGTCAGGGCTTTCCCCGGGGATGTCGGCACAGGAGGGCAGGAGGGCCGATGACACGATGACGGGAAAGAGGAGCAGGCGGTGCATGGATTTTCAGGGAAAATACTAAAGTTGACCAGCCGTCAACCGGCGGGAAGCTGGAAACTACTTCCTGAGATCGCTCATCAGATCGAGGATGTCCTTGCGGAGCTCAAACAGTTCGGACCGGGCGGCAATCAGCCACGAACGGGTCTCCTTGCTCAGGCCGCTCATCTGGATGGAGGACAGCGCGTGCAGGGCCTCGTTCAGGGGGATTTGTGAACGCTTCAGCATGGCAATGACAAACCCTGGTTCCGGATCGAAACCATGCATGGTGCCATCAAGGGCGGCCGCCAGTTTACCGCCCAGGGCGATGATGCTCACGATCACACTGAGCACCGGATTGTCACGGGCCACATCATCTTCGAAGAGGCCCCGGGCTTTGGCATCCCGTTGCAGACGCAGAGCAAAATCCATGGCGCGGCGGCTCAGGGGATGGTGTGCCCCTTCCTCGTCCTCGGTAAACATGCCGGCGTTTTCCAGCATTTCGTCGGGGTCGTGGCCTTGCAGGTTTTCCGTCACATCCTGCCAGTCATCGCGGAACTCTTCCACCTCTTCGGGTTCCCAGCCCATCGCTTCCGCGATCAGGCGTTCGCGATGGGGATGATCTTTATACCGGTCAAAAGCTTCCTGATAGGCCTCGGCGCGGCGGTCCGCTTCCCGGAGTTCCTGCTCCCATTCAAATTCGTTGAGGGGCTCCTCCAACTCCTCAGCTTCGATGTTCACTTCGATCAGGGAGCCATCCCCGGTATCCTCGCCGGCCATCATGGGAACTTCCTCATCCAGTTCGGCCTCCTCTTCCGACCCGTGGTTGGAAAATTCGTCCTCGTCCTCCTCTTCCGTATCGGCATACTCCTCCTCTTCGTCATCCTCCCCATCGGGTCCCCCGGTGATGGAGTCCAGATAGGCGTGGAAATTCTCCTGGCTGGCACGGGTCTGCGCCAGATCATCCTCGGCCGACATCGTCCATTCTGCCGTGGTGATCTCCAATTTGAAGTTGGTACTTTCGACCACCATGCGGCCATTGAGTTCGCTGAACCACTCGAAATAAAGACAATTGGCCACGCGGGTCGGGATGGGCTGCTTGTTTTCGAGCAGGGCCATCAGTTCCTCATCATTGACCGTGGGGGTGCGCGTTTTGCGGGAAGCCGTCATGTCTCCGACCACGCCGTTCTGCTGGGCGGCCACGATGGTGACGGCGGGGTCGTGCCGGGGCACCGGGTTTTCAAATTTCAGACGGCAACCCGCCAGATCCCGCAGACAGTTGCCGAGCAGGTTCAGTTCGATGGGTTCGGCTTTGCCCAGGAGCCAGATGCGCCCCGTAACGTGGCCTTGGATTTCGTTGGTGATCTCACCTCGGATGATTGATTTATCTAGCCGGATAGCCATGGGGCAAAAAGGGTGACGACAAGTGAAACGTGTGCGGCAGAGTGCAGGGTGTCAACCGCCGTGCCATCATTTTCCGTTGCCGGGGAAATGAATCGCAGGCCATATCCACCCAGCAGGGTGCGGGCCAACTTCGAGGTCCCGGCTTTGCCTGTGCTTCATGAGTTCCTTCCCGCTTTCCATCTCCGTCATCACCCGGAATGAGGCCTCCAATCTGGAGCGCTGTCTTGCCAGCGTCGCCGGGCTGGCGGGGGAGATCGTGGTCATGGACAGCGGGTCGACCGATGCCACGGCGGAGATCGCGGCCCGGCATGGGGTGCGCTGGCTGCACCAGGACTGGCTGGGATACCGGGATCAAAAGCAGGCGGCCCTGGAACAATGCACCCAGCCGTGGGTGTTGGCGCTGGATGCTGATGAGGAGGTCTCGCCGGCGATGCGGCAGGATATCCTGACTTTTTTTGAACAACACGCCTCCCGCCATGATGGGGCCAGCTTCCCCCGCAAGGTCTGGTTCCTCGGCCGGTGGATCACCCATGGGGACTGGTATCCGGACCGCAAGCTGCGCCTCGTGCGCCGGGAGCGCGCGCGGTGGGGCGGCAGCCCGGAACACGACAAACTGGAGGTGCCCGGAGCCGTCCAGGCCTGTGCGGGCGATTTGCATCATTTTTCCTTCCCCACCATGGCGCGGTATGTGGAGAAAATTAACATCTTTGCGGATGAATACCTGAAGCGCCAATTGGCGGAGGGGAAGCAGTGGTCCCCCGCCGCGACCCTGTTCCGGCCCGCCTGGCGTTTTGTCAGGGCCTACGTGCTGCGGCGTGGGTTTCTGGATGGCTTCCCGGGCTTGTGGATTGCCTGGAGCACTGCCTACCAGACTTTTGTCAGGCACAGCCGTCTTTATGAGCACCAGCATCAGGGGCGGCCCCTGGACGAACCCCGGGGAGGTGGGGTGTGAGGCTCGCGCTGCTTTATCATCAGTTTATTACCCGGGGAGGACTGGAAGGCTACCTGCGGGAATTCGCGGCACAACTCCAGGCCGCCGGCCATGAATTGGTGCTGGTCACCAGCCGGATCGATGAACCGATGCGGGCGCTCGCGGCAGAGGTCCGGCTCATCCCGCCCGCGCGGACCAGCCGGGGGACCCTGTCACGTTTTGCGGAGCAGAGCGCAGCCCTCGTGCCCGGCTTGAGGGTGGACGCGGTGCTGGGTTTCGGCCGGACGTGGCGTCAGGACTTCCATCGCGCGGGCGGAGGCTGTCACTGGCATTATTCCGGGATGCTGCCGTGGTGGAAACGCTGGAAGCCGAAGAACCGGTTGGAGTTGGCTCTCGAACGGAAACTCTACACCGGTGGGCAGACCCGGCATTTTATTGTCAACTCCTCCAAAGTCCGTCGCGAACTGGCCGAAGCCTATCAGGTGCCTGCAGGTCGGGTCACGGTGATCCACACCGCCGTGGATACGGACCGCTGGCAGCCTGCACCTGACCTTGCCACCCGTGCCGCACTCCGGGAAAAGCTGGGCATCCCGGCCAATACCCCGGCGCTGTTATTTGCCTCTCTCGACCATCGCCGCAAAGGATTGGGCACCCTGCTGCCGGCCCTCGCGCAGATCCCGGAAGCACGTCTCTGGGTGGCGGGTCAATCCCTCGACGCCTGGCAGGGCATCATCCGGAAATATGGTCTGTCCGGGCGCGTCACCGGTCTCGGCCGGGCCGACCTGCTGCCGTGGTATCAGGCCGCTGACTGGTTCGTCCATCCCACTCACTACGACGCGTGCGCCAACACCGTGCTCCAAAGTATGGCTTGCGGGCTGCCGGGGCTCATCTCCGCTGCCGATGGGGCCGTAGAGTTCGTCAGGGAAGGGCAGAATGGTTTTGTGATCAGCGATCCCTCCCAGGTGGACGATTTATCTGCCTTGCTGGCGCGGGTGCTGGCCTTGCCGGAGGCGTCGCGGGCCATCTGCGGGGCCGCGGCCCGGGAAACGGTGCTTCCCCTCACCTGGGAGGCCCACCTCGGGGCCTGGTTGCAGCTCCTCGCCCGAGCCTGAGCCGGGCCCGGGATGACCCGGACCGGAATCACGGAGGCGGCGGCTTTCCCGACTGGACATTTCCTGCCGATTTCCGCAAGCATTGGGTCCTTGCCGCCGTTTTCACAGTTCCTTTTCTTATGCACCGATCCCTGCTTTCATTGTCCGCTGCCCTGCTTTGTTGGTCTCATGGCTCCGCCGCCCTCGCTGCTCCCTTGGCCGTCGACGGCCCGCTCCCCTTGAAAAGCGGGGATCTGGTCGTTCTGCTGGGCGACACCTTCATCGAGCGCGATGGCAACTACGGTTACCTCGAAACGGCCCTTACCGCCGCCTATGCGGGTCAGAACATCCGGTTCCGCAATCTGGGCTGGTCCGGCGACACCCCGCGCGCTGAGAGCCGGGCCTACTTCGGCCCCCCTGCCGAGGGATTTGACCGCCTGAAGCAGCAGTTGGCCAACCTCAAACCCACGGTGGTGATTTCCTGTTATGGCGCGGTCGATGCCTTCAAGGGGGAGGCCGGACGCGAGGACTTTCTGAAATCCTACCGCACCCTGCTGGGCATGATCCAGGAAACCAGTCAGGCCGGAGTGGTGCTGATGTCGCCTCCCGCGGCCCAGGCCCTGCCAGCACCCTTTCCGGATATGACGGCCCATAACAAGGACCGGGCGGCCACCAGCCAGGCCATCGCCGGTCTGGCCAGCGAGCGTGGTCTGCGGTTTGCCGATCTTTTCAGTGCCATGGGGAACACGCCGGTGGATTCCGAAAACGGGGTGACCTTCACCGCCAGTGGTTATGCGGCCATCGTTCCGGCCTTCCTCAAAGCCCTCCAGGTGGCCCCGGCGGCCAGGGTGCCGGACCAGCTGCGTCCATTGGTGGTCGAAAAAAATCTGCTCTACTTCTACCGCTGGCGCCCACAAAACGAGATCTACCTCTTTGGCTCGCGCAAGCATGAGCAGGGCAACAACGCTTCCGAGGTTCAGCTCTTTGAACCGTTGGTGACAGAAAAGGAGACGGCCATCCATGCCCTGCTGCCGGGGAAATGATCCCGTCCTGCGTTTTCCTCCCATTTTATATTTTTTGATGTTATGAAAAAGACCTCTTTTGTTTTGCTTTCAGCCGCTTTCACCCTCCCGGCCCCGGCCCAGCGGGATCTCAAGGAACTGCCTCCGGTGGATGCTGCGGCCGAAAAAGCCACCTTCCAGATGGCCCCTGGTCTGGAGATCAATCTCTTCGCCCAGGAACCCCTCATTGCCAAACCGATCCAGATGGCGTGGGATGAAAAAGGCCGCCTCTGGGTGGCCAGCAGCGCCATCTATCCCCACATCAAGCCCGGCCAGACCCAGGCGGACAAGATTGTGATCCTGGAGGATACCAACCGCGATGGCACCGCGGACAAGTCCACTGTCTTTTACGAAGGCCTGCTGATCCCTACCGGTATCCTGCCAGGTGATGGAGGGGCTTATGTGGCCAACAGCACCGAGCTCCTTTTTATGAAGGACACCAATGGGGATGGCCGGGCGGACCAGACCAAGGTGCTGCTCAGCGGCTTCGGCACGGAGGATACCCACCATATTCTGCACAGCATCAAACGCGGCCCGGATGGTTGTCTGTATTTTGCCCAGAGCGTCTATATTCATAGCCGCATTGAGACGCCCTATGGTGTCAGGGAGCTGCGCGGCAGCGGTTGGTGGCAGTACCGTCCGGAAACCGGCCGGCTGGAAGTGTATTCCATGGGTCAGGTGAATCCCTGGGGCATGGTGTGGGACCAATGGGGCCAGACCTTCACCACCGATGGTGCCTACGGCGAGGGGATCAACTACACCTTCCCCGGGGCCACTTTCCTCTGCCTGCCTAACCAGCTCCCCCGCATCCTGAAAGGCATGAACCCCGGCCAGCCTAAACAGGCCGGTCTGGAAATCATCAGTGGACGCCATTTTCCTGACGCATGGCAGGGCCATATGATCACCAATGACTTCCGCGGGCACCGGGTAAACCATTTTGCGCTGAAGACCGAGGGCAGTGGTTTTTCCTCCCAGCAGTTGGAGGACGTGGTCGCTTCCACCCATGGCTCATTCCGTCCCGTGGATACCCGCATGGGTCCGGACGGTGCGCTGTATCTGGCCGATTGGTTCAACCCGATCATCCAGCACGGCGAGGTCGATTTCCACGACGCCCGCCGCGACCGCGAGCACGGCCGCATCTGGCGCATCACTGCCAAGGGACGCGCGCTTTCCCCGCAGCCGGACTATGCGAAGCTGGGGGTGGCGGAATTATTGGAGCAGCTGAAGGCTCCCGAGGACTGGATCCGCATTGAGACCAAACAGGAATTGAAACGCCGCAAGGTGGCCGATCTGGAAAAGCAGGTCCTCACGCGGGTGAAAGCCTCCGGGACATCTCCTAATTTCGTGAAGGAAGCCATCGGCCTCCTCGAGACGACCCGCCAGTTGACCGCTGCTTCCCCTTTGCTGACCACGGCGGCCGGGGACGAGCTCCAGGCATATGCCGTCCGGGCTTCGGGTCAGTTGTTCCGGGAAGGGCAGCCCGGCAATGCCGATCTGATCCTGCGTTCTGTGAGTTCGCCCTCCGCCCGGGTGCGGTTGGAGGCGGTGCATGCTCTGCGCCTGATGAAGGACGCCAAAGGGCTCGAACAGGCCCTGCTGGTGCTCAATGCGCCGATGGATGAGAACCTTGATTTTGCCCTGTGGCTGACCTGCCGGGAACTGGCCGACCTCTGGCTGCCGGCGTTCCAGAAGGGTGAGATTACCTTTGGGGGGAATGTGACCCAGATTGCCTTCGCCCTGAAAGCCGCCGACCGGCCGGAAGCGGTGGGGGCTTTGTTGCAACTGGTGCAGAACGGCAAGATCCCTGAGGCCAACTTGACGGAAGCCCTCGCTTTGGCAGGTTCTCTGGGTACCCCGGAGGATCTGACCAAACTGCTGGATCTGGCCAGCGCCAGTCAGGCCGCCCCGGGGCTGGTTTTGGCAGGATATAACGCTTTGGCGGTGGCTGCCTCGCAGCGCCAGATCAAGCCCGCCGGCGGAGCGGATCGCATCCTGCTCCGGCTCGATCAGGCGGACAGCAACCTCCGCGCCGCCGCGGCCCGGTTGGCGGGAGCCTGGAAGCTGGAAGCCGCCCGCCCGGCGCTGGAAGCCCAGGCCAAGGCCGGTGATGGCGCCGCGATGAATGCCATTGCCGCGCTCGGTGGCGATGCGGCCAAAAGTTTCCTGACCACTCTTGCCGCCAATGCCCCCCAGGTGGCGGGCAAGGCCGCGGCCCTCGCCGCCCTGGTGTCTTTCGATGCCGGCGGCTCGGCCGGTCAGGCGGCGGAGTTCCTCGCAGGTCTGCCGGATGCCAATGGTGCCGCCGTTGTGTTTGACGCCTACCTGGCCCGCAAGGAGGGCCCCGGCCTGTTGGCTGATGCCCTGCGGAACAAGACCCTGCGTGGTGAAGTCGCCTCCGCCGGGGTGCAGAAAGCCGGAGCCCGTGGCGCCGATGCCAAGGGACTGATCGAAGTCCTGACCGTGGCCGGTGGACTGCAGCCAGTCGGGGTCGGCATGTCTCCCGAAGAGATGTCGCGCATGATGACCGAGGTGAAGGAGAAGGGCGATGCCGCCAGGGGCGAACTCATTTACCGCCGTCAGGCGCTGCTTTGCCAGAGTTGCCACGCCATCGGTGCGGTGGGCGGCATTGTGGGGCCGGACTTGTTGAGCATCGGGGCCAGTGCCCCCGTGGACTACATCATTGATAGTTTGTTGGAACCTTCCAAGAAGATCAAGGAAGGGTATGCCACTACCGTGGTGAACACCAAGGCCGGCGGAGTCTTCAGTGGATTCCTCGTCCGCGAGGACGCCCGCGAAGTCCTGCTGCGCGATGCCGCCGGGACCACTCAGTCGATTCCCGTGGCGGAGGTGGCCAGCAAACAGAACCTGCCGGCTTCCCTCATGCCGCCCGGCCTCACCGCCGGTTTGCGGCGCGATGAATTCCTCGACCTCGTGCGCTTTATGTCGGAGCTGGGCAAGGAAGGGAAATACAAGGTGCAGTCGGATAGTTTGATCCGCCGCTGGCGCCTGCCCCAGACCGCCCCTGACTTCGGACAGACCATCAACCGGGAAGGCCTGCGGGCCCTCGCGGTGGAGCAGCCCGGCCTGGCCTGGATTCCTGCCTACAGCCGGGTCGATGGCGATCTGCCACTCGCGGAGATTCCGCTGATCAAGCTCTATCAAGTCGAAGGACGCGTGGTGCAGGGTGAAATCGACATCACTACCGCCGGTCCCATGGTGCTGAAAATCGCGGACCCCGCCGGTATGAAGCTGTGGGTGGACGACAAGGAAATCCAACCCGCCGCTCTGGTGCCGCTCGACCTCCCCGTGGGCAAACACCGGATTACCGTGCTGCTGGATCCTGCCGCCCGCCAGACCCCGCTTCGCATGGAAGCCGAGGCTGCCGCCGGGTCCAATGCCCGGGTGGTGCCGGTAGGCGGCGTCTGACCGCCGGTCCGGCCGGAGGACTCCTCCCACCCCATCCCAGCTCTTGTCAGGAAAACCTCCGCTCCCGGTCCCGTCAGCTGTCCGCCTCGTCCTGATCGCGGCGGCCAGCCGGAACCGCGTGCTGGCTTCTCACGGGCAGATCCCATGGCATCTGCCGCGGGACGTGGCCCACTTCCGCTCCCTCACTGCGGGGCGGTGGTTGCTCCTGGGACGCACCACCTATGAACAGATGAACGGTTGGTTTCAGCCAGGTCAGGTACCGGTCGTGATGACGCGTCTGGCAGACGACTTCACCGTGCCCGGAGGCTGGGCCGTGCCTGATCTTCCCTCCGCTTTGAAGCTCGCGGCCTCCCACGGCGTGGGGGCGTTGATGGTCTGCGGGGGGGGGCAGGTCTATGCCGCCGCCCTGTCATGGGCCGATGAAATTATCCTGACCACCGTGGAAACCGAAGTGACCGGGGAAACCCTATTCCCGGAACTGCCTGCAGACCAGTGGTGCGTGGTGGATCAGCAGTTTTTCCCCGCGGATGCCGCCAATACCTGGCCCATGACCATCACCCGCTGGGTGCGGGACGGATCGCCAGCCGGGCAGGGGAGGTAAAAGGTTGCCTGTCAGGCCTGCCGGTTCCGTTGACCCAGGATGGCCGGAAGTTTCCGCGGCTCTCCCAAGCCAGAGCCCTTGAAAGAACTTGTCGATTGAGCTCTACGCCGGGATGGATGCGCCGGCGGGCATACCGCTCTCTCCTTGCAAATCCGTGACGATTTGATTCCTGCCTCCACCAACCGCCCTCTCCCGGTCGCGCCGCCGCTTCGTGGGAGGATTTCAGGCAACCTTCTGCCAGCTTCCCGGGAAAGGAAAATTCCGGCGCGTAGCGGGTGGGGGTGCAGGGGTCGGGAGGCCGTCAGGTGGTTGAGGGCCAAACAAAAACTGGCCTGAAGGATCGCGATCCTTCAGGCCAGCCGGTGACAGATGTTGGAGACCCGTGTGGACTCCAATTCAGGAGTCGTAATCAGGCATCTTTCTTGGCGGTGACGGATTCGCCCTTTTTGTTATGCTTGTCGGTGGAGACGGTGACTTCTTTGCCGACGAGGTCTTCGATCTTGGTTTCTTTGCCGTCGGCGCCGATGATCTTGGCGGTGGCCGCGAGGGTGATGGCCTGTTCGCCGACTTTGAGTTCTTTCTTCTCCTTGTCGTAGGAGGCGAGTTTGCCGGAGACCGGGACCTTGATGCCGCAGCCGGCGTTGGCGGAGCCGATCATGGTGAGCGCGATGGCAAGAGCTAGGAGGTGTTTCATGGATTTAGAGGGTGCATTGATCAGAGGAGAATTCCCCATCAAGAGCGGAAGTATCTCCAATTCCGCCGTGGCTTGCAACTTAAAACGCGGTCCGGATTTGCGTCGCGCAGATTACGGGAGCCATGGCCATGCCCGTAAGGCCCACTGATCCGCATCCGTTCGCCTGCGAAAAAGTTTCGGAGAGGCGTTCGGTGCCGCGATCGGGGTCAGCGACCCCAAATACAGTAAAGCAAAAGCCAACAGACTCCTCCTTCCCCGTTCCCACCCATGCCGTCACCGGCAAAAAGCAAATTCCTTTCAGTAATCCCGTGCAAAGGATTCCTCGGATTTGCGAAAGGTGTCGTCAAGGATGATTGATATTCATGCTATTGTGCAGGTGAATTTTTGTCATTAGATCATTTCCTGACAAAATCAACGCATGGTATTTTGAGGTGCGGTAGATTCCTGGGTCGACAACCTCAGGGATATATCATAAAATGCGGTAAGTGATACAGTGGTGAATTCGAAGCCCAAGCCGTGGAACTGCTGGCTACCGGAAAACCGGTGCCGGAGCTGGCCGGGGAGCTATGCGTCAGCGGCAATCTGCTCTACAACGGGCGTGTTGGCGCGCAGAGCCTGCGGCTCGGGAGCGCAGAACTGCGAGCCGCAGGCGCGCGGTCCGAAGCGGACGAACTGCGGGCTCTGCGGTGTGATTGGGCCCCCCTTCAGTTGGAGAATGACATTTTTAAAAAAGCGGCTGTCATCCTCGTGACCAGGGGCCCGGCTAGCTCCATCAAATGATCCATGATCTGAGCAGGTCCACCCGGCTGTCCATCCGGGTCGTCTGTGCCACCCTGGCGGTGCCACGAAATAGTTACTATCACGCCGCGCGGCCCACCGCCGCACAGTGATCCGATGAAGAGACAGGAAGGGTCATCGAAACCATTTTCAGAACCCACTTCCGCCGTTACGGGTACCGCTGGATCAGCGTCGAACTGGCCGACAGGGAGATCACCAGTGAGCGGGGGCGGGTGCGCAGACTGATGCGGGAGCGCAGCCTCAAAGCCCTCCATCGCCGGAGTTTAGTGCCCAAAACCAGCGATGGACGGGCGGAGCACCTCTCGCTTAATCTCCTGCCGGAATGTCCCTTTCCCGAAGTTCTGGACAAGTATGGGCTGGCGGTATCACTTATTCCCACCTATTAAAGGCTGGCTCAATTTGGCCGTGGTGATTGATCTATACTCCCGCCGGATTGTCGGCTGGGCCCTCGCCGGTCACCTCCGTGCCGGGCTCTTCACCGATGCCCTCCGCCAGGCCCTGCACTCCCGCCTCCCGCCTGCGGCCTGCGGCTTCATCCTCCACCGCGGCCGCGGCCCCGGCAGCCAATACCCCAGCCGTGAATACAGGGGCCTCCCGGCCCGCTGCTGCATCCGCCAAAGCAGTTCAGCGAAGGGTGATTCCTATCACAATTCCTGGGTGGAATCGTTCATGGGTACTCTGAAAACCGCAATGCTCCAGGACGGCTGCTTCGTTGATGCAGCCGATGCCCGGACCGGCCTCTTCGGCTATATCGAATCCTATTACAACCATCACCGGAGGCACTCCTCCCTCGCCTCCCGAACTCCGGCTCAATTCGAAGCCTGCAAACGCTCTCCCGTCTAAATCAAAACTGGTCCAAGAATCCTTTACACCTCATTTTAATTTTCAAAAATTTCATTCACAGGCGTCCCACAGGACAGTTATAAAGGATGGGCCGGAGGGGATGGAATTGGGTGGCGGAGCGGGGAACTTGGGTTGAATTGGGGTTACAATGCCAACCAAAACAAC
>CAIZWU010000068.1 GCA_903936775.1 uncultured bacterium
CACCGTCTCCACTGCTCCCACGTGAATAGCGGAGCCCTCTACCGGGCCGCCACCTGGGGCATTCTGGCAACGGGCGCTGATCCTGCCGATCCCGCCGCCACTGCTGCCGCGGCCCGGACCCTCCAACTCGATTGTACTCCCGCCGGCTCCAGTTTCAAGATCCTCGTCAATGGCCTCGACCCCGGAGTCCACCTGCGCGATGCCGCAGTAGCCGCCAGCGTCTCCGTCGTCTCCAGTGTAGCTGAAGTCCGCGATATCCTGACCGCCCTCCTGCGGCGCATGGCGGAAGGCCGCAGCCTCATCATGGAAGGCCGGGACATCGGCAGCGTCGTTTTCCCGGAGACGCCCTACAAATTCTATATCGACGCCAGCGAATCGGTCCGCCTCAGCCGCCGTCTGGCCCAGGGCGAAACGGATTCCCCTCTCAGCCGCGACAAGCAGGACTCGACCCGGAAGACGGCGCCCCTCAAAATCGCCGACGATGCCCTCGTCATCGACAGCACCCATCTCGGTCTTCAAGAGGTCGTTTCCCACGTCCTCACCCACCTTGAGGCTAAAGGCCTCCGCCTGCCATCCGCCGAAGCCTGAAATTTTTTACCCGAAAACACCAAAATCCACTTGCACCAAGCCGGTTCCCGCCCACTCTGATGACCCGCAGCGCACGCTGTGATTTCCCATTGACCCTTTCGTCTAACGGTTAGGACACGTCCCTTTCACGGATGTAATACGAGTTCGATTCTCGTAGGGGTCGCCACTTCAACGGGAGTGTCGCACACTGAGGAAAATGACTGGAATCCAGTGGATCATGCATTCTGAAATGCAGCGTCGGGGCGAAGTGGTAGGACTCATGCTTCCCTGAAATCGACCAGCCTGAACGCTCCGGCGAGGGCGCAACACTCCAGTGATGTAACGGAGTGAAGTGGCTTTTGCGGGAGGCTCTGAGGGGCGGATGCTTCCCAAGCCTGCGCTCATGGCAAGGTTTTGGAAGAGGGTTAGAGACCGTGCCCGCAGGTGCGCTGCCTCCGGGACCCGTGCTGCGGGAAATCACTCCGGGACGGATGCCTTTATATGGAGAGCGAATGAAGCTGCAAAAACCTGTTGCATTCACCGGCAGTAAAGCCATACTCGCCACTCCTCCGCAGCATCCCTGCGGAACGACATTCCGGAGTAGCTCAGCGGCAGAGCGGGTGGCTGTTAACCATTAGGTCGTAGGTTCGATCCCTACCTCCGGAGCTTAGTTGAAAATCAACGAGTTACGAGGCAATCAGGGGTGACGGCAAATTGTTGGGAATAGGGCTCAGGATGTGTCAATTCCTGTCCAGAGTTGTCAATCCGGGTTCATCCTAAATCCGGCGTCAGACCTCAGGAGGGCCGGAGCGCTGTACCCATGAATTTAGCGACCGGTCGAAATACTCATCTTCCCACCCGACGCGGTGTCACCGTCTCCCCATTCAGCGTTATACTTCCTCACCTCGACGAACGCCGCTCGGATGGCGAAAAGTCTCTGATCGCCCTTAAAGAAAAACGTGTCCTCCCGCCCTCCGAACCCGCCTCCTCGCTACTACCCTGGAAGTCTTGCCATGGCGGGTGGAGCGACTCCTGTCCTGAAAAGACGGTCAACATTTCCACCAGGATTGTTCCACTCCGCGTAAGTTGAGGGCCGAACCTTCCAGCAACCATGCCAATCATCGCCGGTATCACCTTCTTCCTTGTTTGTCTGCTACACGTCTCCGCGGCTCCCCCCAAACCGCTGGTGCTACTCAGAAATTGTTCCTTCGTCCCCACGGCGTGGGCTGATGGAGACAGCTTCAGAATCAAAACCGCAGCAGGAGAGGAACACACCATCCGCCTCTACGGAGCCGACTGCATGGAATGGCATATCGGCGATGACACGGATGCCCGCCGTTTGCGGGCCCAGCGGCGCTACTTCGGGATCACCGAAGCGGCTCCGAAAGCGGCCGATGCCATCGCCATGGCCAAAAGTTTTGGCAAGCAGGCCGCCGGGACCACGGCGGCCCTGCTGGCAAAACCCTTCACGGTGCATACCCGCTTCCGCAACGCCCTCGGCGACGGCAAATACCTGCGCATCTACGCCTTTGTCGAAACGGCCGACGGTGCCGACCTCGCGGCCGGACTGGTGAAGCGGGGTCTCGCCCGGGTCTTCGGCGTCTATGATGAAGGCCCGGAGGAAAGAAGCGCTGCCGCATATCAAAAAACCTTGGTTGATCTTGAACTTCAAGCCGCAAAACGCGGACTTGGCATCTGGTCCAAAACCAATTGGGACAAGCTGCCGGTCGAGCGGGAGGCGCAACGTAAGGACGACGATGAGGCAAACCTCGCCATTGGGAATAACAAACTGAAGCCGGGTGATAAAATCAACCCGAACGAGGCCGCCCGCGACGAGCTGATGAAGCTCCCCGGCATCGGCGAGGAAATGGCCAACCGGATCATCGAAGCCCGTGAAGGGGCCCCATTCGGAAGGCCAGATGACCTCCTGCGCGTCCCCGGCATCAAACTGAAGACCCTCGACAAATTCCGCAACCATCTCGGATTCAAAGCGCCATAAAAGTTGCCACATGCCGCCGCCCCGTTGGGGCTGGAATGGGTGGGGTGATCTGGAACCCAGGGCGTTGCCCTGGGCTGGGATGATGCCGCCCCGTTGGGGCTTGGAAAAACGCAATTCGTGACGCCGTGTGTCACATTTCGGTAATGTTGTATAAAAGGCCCGCACCTTCCGGTAAGGCCGCCCCGTTGGGGCTTTGGAGACGCCTGTTCCCGCGCCCCAACGGGGCAAGGCCATTTCAGCCCAGGGCAACGCCCTGGGTCAGCCCATGGAAAATGAATCAAGCCCTGAAGGGGCGAACCAACCGGTGGCATCAATCCCAAACATACCGTTCATCGAAGGCGATCTGGTGTCGCTCCAGAAAAGCCCGGTATTCCTCCTGGAACGATTTTTTCCGATGATGTTCCTGTTGATTCGCGACATATTCACGGACGGCTGGCACGTTGGATTCGGAGACGGCGAACGCGCCGTAACCTGCCTGCCACGCGAATCCGTTGAATTCACCGCCCTGCGTCTTGATCCATTTGGAAGACGCCTTTTTAACATCCTCCACGGCGGAGCTGACAGCGACGGTCCGGGCCAATTCAAAGAGGACGTGAACGTGGTCTTCGACGGAATTGATGAGCACGGGAGGACAGCCAAGGTTTTGCAACACGATCGCCATGTAAGCATGGAGCGACTCGCGAAGCCGGTCGGGAATGATTCGCTCGCGATTCTTGGTGCTGAAGATAAGATGAATGTGGAGGCGTGCGAGTGATTGTGGCATGGCTTGGATCTCCCCTTCAGGGCTATTCATTTCATTTTTCGTTCGGACCTGGGGCGCTGCCCCAGGCTTTGATAAAGCCGCCCCGTTGGGGCTGAAGACAAAAGCAGGTTACCCCCCTTGGTGGATTCCCAGACCAGGGGGTGCTGGATTTCCGGGATGGCGATCCCGCCGGATTTGACCCATGCGAGGAGGGTATCGATGGGCGGGGGAGTGACGGAGTAGGGTTGGGTGGACATGGGTGGACCTGGGTGATCAGCAGGCGTCCGATGCGACCGTTACCGTCCAGAAAGGGGTGAATCGTCTCGAACTGGACATGGGCAAGGCCGATCTGCCCAAGCTGGGGCAGCTCGCTGCCCGAGTGTAGGAAGTTTTCCAAACTCCCAAGGGCGGTGGGAACCTCATGAGGGAGTCGCGGCCGGCGGGGGTGAGGGTGAGATGGAGATTCCTGCGGACGGGGCCGCTGGGAGTAATGATGGGCCGCGCGTGGCGGGTGATGAGATCGGACTGGGTTACCCTAAAAGGGAAAATGGAAATCTGGGCAAAGCGCTGGAAGTGACGTATCACCAAGGAGATGAGTGCTGTTCCTATCTCTATTTTCCCTCACCCGCCGGGTGAGTCCGTTGAGGGGGGCTCCGGCACCGCCGGATCGTGGCC
>CAIZWU010000069.1 GCA_903936775.1 uncultured bacterium
GGCATTGGCCACGGAGTTGGGGGCGAGGTCGAAGCTGACGGCCAGTCCGCCGGCGGAGGCGGAGCCATTGAAGTTGTAGTCGAGGGCGGCCCGGCCATTGCCAAAGGCGTTGAGCAGATAGTTGCCGCCATCGATGCCGCCGGTGGCATTGCCGACCTGGGTGTTATTGACCGCGACCCAGGGGATGGTGGCGCCGCCGGTGGTGAGGAGACCGCCCTGCCGGGCGCCGAGGTTGAAGTTCAGATTGTTGGTATCCGGGTTGGCCGGGGCGTAGAAGTTATCCGTCAGCAGGGCACGCTGTTTCACGATCTCGTTGCTGACGGCGTAGTGGTGCCACGTGTCGCCGGGAACCAGTGGTGTCATGGCAAAGGTGATCGAATTGGCCGCGGCGGTGAAGGTGTATTTCAGCACGCTGCCGGGAGTGGCGTTCTGGTCGAATCCGTTGAGGACCCCGCCATCGCTCGCGGTGACATTGTGGAGGCGTCCGCCCGGCGCGCCGAAGGCGGCATTGAAGAAGGTGGTGGTATAGGTTTCGCCCACCCGCAGGTTCTTAAGGGTGTAAGTGGCGGGATTGCCGTTATAGAGGAAATTCTCGGTCAGGCCACCCACACTCCCGGTGATGGGGGGAGCGTTGCCGGTGAAGCCGTTATTCAGACCGGCGGTGGTGTAATTATTGGTGGTGGGGTTGCCTCCCCCGCCGGAACCGGTGAACACGGCGTCATTGATCCGGCGGTTGGGGCCGTCAAAGATGTCCACCGCGAGAGTGTAGGCCTTGTCGGCCGATATGCCGGAGTCCGCGTCCCCCGTGATGGGATTGCTGGTGAACACCCCCGCGATACCGGCGAGGGGTGAGAAGAGGGGAAGCAAGGCAAGGGCGAGCAGAGGACGGCGGATCATAAGGAAAAGGGGGGTGAAATCGTTCCTGATCAACTCTCCATCGGGACGGGAGAGAGTATAATCTGGAATTAATGTGCCCTTTAATTATCTGGATTGATGAAGCGTAGCAAACTATTTTCCTACGCGTGCAAGTGTTTTTGTCGGCGGGGGGATGGGGCGGGGAGCTTCGATCATCCGGATCTTCCGCTGAAGGTTCCCCGCGGAGAAATCCGGAGGAGGCATGGCCGGATGAAGCCATGATGATCAGAGGTCGGGTGGCCGCCCGTGGCAGCAGCACCGGCCTGGGGGGAGGGAAAAAAGCTTGCTCTGGAGGGTGAGGAATCCCTAAAGCTTGCTTCCGTGCCAGCTGGAAACGACTGGGTGCCTTGATCCTGCCGGGCATAAAGCTGACGTCCTGATCCGAATGCGGCCGCCACCGCGGCTGCCGACCTCTCCCTCTGATGCGATTCCCTTTCCTGATGATCCTGGGCCTTTTGGCCGGGTCCTTCGGCCTGCGTTGTCAGGCCAGTGATTCCAATATCGCGCTGTCCCGGCCCGTGACCGCCTCCGGAGGCACCGCAGGCGGTCCGGCGGGGGCGGTGACGGATGGGGACAGTTCCACCTACACCGCGCCGGCCGCGGCGGGGGTGATCGGATTTTATTATCAGATCGATCTGGGCCGGGAA
>CAIZWU010000070.1 GCA_903936775.1 uncultured bacterium
CGCGGTCTGCCAAGGCAGCGCTGGATATGGCCTTGCTGGATCTGGAGGGCAAGCAGCGCGGGCTTCCGGCCCGGGCCGTATGGGGTATCGTGGAAACCGTGCCGCCAGTGACGAGTTTCAGCATCGGAATTGACGATCTGGACACGATCCGGGCAAAGGTGTTGGCAGCGGGGGATTACGCGGTTTTGAAGATCAAGCTGGGCACGGACCACGATGAGGCGATCATGGCTGCGGTGCGTGAAGTGACGGATCAGCCCCTGCGGGTGGATGCGAATGAGGGTTGGAAGGACCCGGAAACGGCGCTGCGGCACATTGATCGGCTCGCGGGGCAGGGGGTGGAACTGATCGAACAACCCCTGCCGGCGGGACGGCTGGAGGAGGTGGCGTGGCTGCGGGAGCGGTCGCCGCTGCCGCTGTTCGCGGATGAGGATGTGATGGACAGTGCGGATATTGCGAAGCTGGCGGGGTGCTATCACGGGATCAATATCAAGCTGATGAAAGCGGGTGGGCCGCGCGAGGCCTGGCGGATGATCCAACGGGCGCGGGAACACGGGCTGAAAATCATGCTGGGTTGCATGATCGAGAGTTCCTGCGGGATTTCCGCGGCCGCCCATTTGTCCGGGGCGGTGGATTTTGTGGATTTGGACGGGCACCTCTTGCTCGCGGCGGATCCCTTCCGCGGGCTGCGGCTGGAAGCCGGCCGGGTGCGGACCAGTGAGGCTCCCGGCCTGGGCGTGGAATGGGTCTGATCCGCCCGCAAAAGAAAAAGCCGCCACAGAAGGACTCTGTGACGGCTTGAGCAGGGGATTTCTGGAAATTGCCAGGTCAGAGGCCGAAGGTGGAAGCCGCCCTCCAAAGAATTTTCAGATTAATGATAACAAGAATCATTACAGCAAGGATTATTGAACCAAGCTTAAGTAATTTACCTTTGAGGCCGTAGGCTTGGCCGCGGTATCTTCCGGCAAGGCGAAACCTTTACTTTTTGGCCGGTTCGGCCGTGGAATCTTTTGTTGAGGCAGGACCAATCACATTTTGCAGGTCCTGGGACTGGTCAGCCGTGCGGCGCTTGCCGGGAGCGGGCGGTTTCAAGCCGGGGCTATCGCTGACCGGGATGGTCTCAACGGCAGGCAAGGCGGTTGGCCATGAGCGGAAGGTTTCCGGAGTTGGGGTTTGGGTCGTCGGGGCGGGAGGTGAGCCGGAAATCACCAAGGTTGTTTTGGCGGCGTGATCCGGGGCGGGCCAGACGTGAATCAGCAACATGACCGCTGCGTAAGCTCCCACCGCAGCCCAGGCGGTGGACGGACGACGCAGCGCGGAGCAAGCCGTGCAGACGCGTTCCCAAATGAGGGAGGCGGCGCTTTGGGTGGCGATGGCTTTGCGCTGGTAGGCATGGAAGCTGTCGAGAAATCCGTCGAAGTAATCCGCGTCGGGTTTTTCGTAGCGTTTCAGCCGGAGCAGGCGGGCCAGTTGTTCGTCCTTGTTCATGGCGGGGGCCGGGAGGCCGGTTCAGGTGAGGTAGGTGGAAAGATGGGCTTGAAGTTGCTTGTGCGCGTAATGGAGACGGGAGCGGACGGTGCCTTCACTCACGCCAAGGATTCTACTGATCTCGGCATGGGGCATGCCTTGGATATCGAAAAGAGTCACCACGGTTC
The DNA here is from genome assembly GCA_903936775.1 of uncultured bacterium. GTDB lineage: Bacteria > Verrucomicrobiota > Verrucomicrobiia > Verrucomicrobiales > V1-33 > CAIZWU01. The sequence goes on from CAIZWU010000070.1 coordinate 1,653, forward strand.
TATGATCATCAGACAGTTTTTGGAGCGCTTCGTTCAAATGCTGTTGGAGCTCGTTCAGCCCCGCTTCGCGGACCGGGTCGCTGGTGGCAGTGAGTTCGAGGAACTCCCCATCGTGCTGAATTCCGCTGTCCACGTCATCCAGGCTGAGCATCCGGCGGCGGTTGCGTTTCTTCAGGAAATTGAGCGTGAGATTGACCGCGATGGTGTAAATCCACGTGTAGAAGCCGCTTTGGCCCCGGAAGCTCTTCAGATTCCGGAAGGCCCGGGCAAAAACTTCCTGGAGGAGATCGTGGGAGTCCTCCCGATGGCTGGTCATGTGATAAATCAGCGCGTAGAGACGCTGGCTGTATTTGAGCACGAGAGTGTCGAAGGCCGCGCAATCGCCTTCCTGCGCGCGCTCCACGAGCACGCGGTCCTCTTGTTTATCGGTCAAGACAGCGTCGGCCATACGAAGGGGGCGATAGGCTGCCGCAGGCGCAGCCCCGGGGAAACCTGACACGATGGAAGCAGCAGTGGCCACGGCATTTTTCAGGAATTGGCGGCGTCAGCGAAGTCCGCCGGCTGCCGGGTGAGGGTAACGGAAACCGCGCGGGTATCCGGGAGGATAAATTTATGAATGCGGACCCGCACCAGCGCGAGCGGCCAGCGGCGCAGCAGCAGTTGGCAGAGATCCTCCGCAAGGGTTTCGATGAGCAGGCGTTCGCACCGCAGCGCTTCGCTCCGGCAGGCGACCGCCACGTCGTAATAATTGATGGTGCGGGCCAGATCTTCATTCAGTCCCGCCAGCGGAGCCCGGGGCCACAGGGCAATATCGGCTTCCAACCGTTGCGGCACGGCGCGTTCCTCTTCCGGCACGCCAATATTCGCCACCAAGCCCAGGGCGTGGAGGTCGATACGGTCGCGTTTGATTTTAGGAAAGTCCAAGCCCCGTAATGGACACGACGGCGACGGCCTGCGTTCAAAGAAAGTCCGCCTGAGCCGGGGAGGCGTTCCTCGGGTAATGTTTGATACTACAGTTCCCGGGTCAGCCGGTCACGGCTTCACCGGGGCGCTGGTTGCCGATGCGCTCGCCATGCCGGTGCACTGGTATTACGACCGGGCAGCCCTCCGGGCCGACTATGGGGTGGTGGACCGCTTTCTCCGGCCGGAAGGAACGCATCCCGGCAGCATCCTGCACCGGTCTCATTATGCCGCTCTGAATGAAAAAGGCGATATCCTGCGCGGCCAGGCGGTCTACTGGGGGCGACCCGGGGTTCACTACCACCAGTTTCTGCAAGCCGGCGAAAATACCCTGAACCTGCAGCTCGCCCGCGAACTTTACAGCCTCGTGGAGGGTTCCGGCGGTTACGACGCCGACGCCTGGCTGGAATGTTATATCGAATATATGCTGACACCGGGGAAACACCGCGACACCTACGTCGAGGAATACCACCGCGCCTTCTTCACCCATTACGCCAGGGGCAAAAAACCGAGGGCCTGTGGCGGGGATGACCCTCACATCGGAGGCTTGGCGCAGGTCGCGGCACTGGTGGCCGCGCTCCCTGCAGCCAGCGAAGCGACCCTCCGGGCAGTGGTGCAGGAACACGTGTCCCTCACGCATAAAAATGCCGGCGTGCTCCGGGCGGCGGATGTCCTGGTGCGCCTGCTCTGGGCCCTGAAAAACGGCCAATCCCTGCGTCCGGCGCTGGCGCTGCATGCCACCGAATTTTTTTCCGGAAAAAAATCCCTCGGTTACGCCACCCAGCCCGATGAAAAAATCATCGGCCATATTTTCAGTCCTGCCTGTTACATTGACGGGGCCTTCCCTGCCGCCCTCTACCTTGCTTGGAAATACGACGGCGACTTCAGCGCCGGGGTCATCGCCAACACCATGTGCGGCGGTGACAACTGCCACCGCGGCGCGGTCATCGGCGCTCTCCTCGGAGCCGCCTCCGGCGTGCCGGACGGTTGGACCGCCGGGCTGCTCACGCCACCTCCTTCACCCGCCGGGCCAGCCAGAGACTGACCAATCCGCAGCTTGCCGCGATCCACCCCAGCCAGTGATAACCCTGGAGCGGGCCGGTGGGGGAGGGGTGGCTTACGATCAGGCCGCCGAGCGAGGTGACCACTCCGCTGACAAGATCCCGCACGCAGGCAGAAAGGCTCATGAAGGCGCCCCGTTGCGGCGCCGCCACCGCGAGGCTGGTGATGGCCTGTCCGGGTACAAAGCGCCCGCTGGCAAACACGAAGAAAAATCCTGCCAGCACCAGCGCCGGGCCGAGGGTGAGGCGCGGGGCATGGGTCAGGACCAGCAACACGGCGGAAGCCACCAGCGTCACCACGGTATAAACTTTCCGCCGTCCCAGGCGGTCGGCCCACCGCCCCACCATGGGCCCGGAAAAGATCGTCAGGATACCGCCCGTGAGATACACCAGGAACAGCTGCTTTTCCTCCAACCCCACATTCGCCACCAGATACGGGGACATGAAGGGGATCACCGTAAAATGGGCCCCCACCATCGCTGACATGAAGAGCAGTGCCCATTGCACGTTGCGGTTTGAGGCCAGTGCCAGCATGGCGTGCCAACGGTTCACCGGCGGACCGGCCGCCAGATGTCCCCGCAGTGAAGGCACGCCCCGCAGGACGATCACCCACATCACCGCGCCGACGGCGGCGATCAGAAAGAAGGGTGTTTCCCATTCATATCTCTGGGCCAGGAATAACCCGGCTGGCACCCCCAGCGCGGAGGCCACGGAAAACGCCGTCATCACAATCCCGATCCCGGCCGCCCGCCGTGCCGGGGGCACCACATCGGCCACAATGGTCATCACCAGCGCGCCGGAAACGCCTCCGAATCCGCCGCTGATGATCCGGGAAAACAGCAGGGCTTCGAAACTGCGGGACAAGGCGCAGGCGAGCGTACCGGCCACAAATCCGCCGAACATCACCAACAATAGCGGCCGCCGGTCAAAACGGTCTACAAACGCGGTGGCCACCAGTCCGACCAGGCCCGCGCTCCACGTATAGCCGGACACCAGTGAGGCAAATTCAGCCGGCCCGATGACCAATTCCCGCATCAGTTGAGGCCCCATCGGCATCATGATCATGAAATCCATGATGTGGGCGAACTGCACGGCCGCCAGCAGCAGGAGCAGCATGCGTTCTGAGAGGGGGGAGCGGGGCATTCAGGGGAAAAGATAGAAGGCTGAACCGCCCGTAGAACCGCTACCTGCGCATCGAGCGGCGGATGTTCGGGACCGCAGGTGACAGGCCGTAGCTGTCCCTCTCCCGGGGCCGGCCCCCCGTGCTTCCGGCCTCACTTCTTCTTGAAGAAATCCGCCAAGTCCCCCAACTGGTTGGGAGAGGGCTCCACATCCGTCGCCCGGATCGCGGCTTTTTGCAGTTCGCACAGGTTGGCGATGCCCAGTTTCCCCAGCCGCATCAGCGAGGCGAATTCAAGATCGGTGAAGGTGCTTTCCTCGCCCGCTCCTTGGATTTCGACAAATTCGCCGGTCTCCGTCATCACAAAGTTGAAGTCCACCTCGGCGTCCTTGTCCTCGAAATAATTCAGATCCAGCAGCGCCTCGCCTTTGAACATCCCGGCGCTGACGGCCGAGACCAGTTTGGTCAGGGGGGAGCGGAACAGCTTTTTCTCCGCCACCAGCTTGTTGAACGCCATGGCGCAGGCGACTGTCGCGCCGGTGATGGCGGCGGTGCGGGTCCCGCCGTCTGCCGACAGCACGTCGCAGTCAATCCACACTGTGCGCTGCCCCAGCACACTTAAATCCACCACGGAACGCATGGCGCGGCCGATCAGCCGCTGGATTTCGGAGCTGCGGCCATCCAGCTTGCCCTTGCTGATATCACGGGCTTTCCGGTCCTTGGTCGAGGCGGGCAGCATGGAATATTCCGCGGTCAGCCACCCGCCGGGCACCCCCTGTTGCTTCATCCAATAAGGCACCCCATCCTCCACCATCACGGTGCAGATCACCTGGGTCTCGCCAAAACAGCTCAGCACCGACCCCGTGGCCTGCTTCGAAATGTTGGGAACGAAAGAGATCGGGCGGAGTTGGTCAGGCTGGCGGCCATCGGAGCGTGTCATCCATTTCTGTGGCCGGGCCGCACTGGGAAAACAAGGGGCGATTCAGGTCCGGCCTGCCGGGACCGCTGGTGCCGCAGAGAGCGACCCGGGAAATGGTTTACGCCCGCGGTTTGTCCTGCTGGCGGCGGCGGCCGGCAGCAGCCCCCAGCACGGCGAGACCCAGCAGGCCAATCGAACCTGGCTCCGGCACGGCAGCAAACACGTCAATTTCGGAATAGCCGGAATAGCCATTCTCCGTGGCGTTGAAGTCAAAACGGAGCCCCGCCACATCGGAAGCCAAAATCCCCGTGGTATCGCTGATGGATACTTTGGTCACCTGAGGATGCGTGGTAGTCCCGGGATTGAAATTCACGGTAGTGAGGGGGAGAAAAGTGCCGGGTGCAGCGGCGGTGGAGTAGAAAATGCTATAACTTTGCTGGTCCCGGCCGGAGTCCTGCCATCCCCCATAAACGGAAATGGAACCAATATTCCGGGCTACGCCCAGCAGGTAGGTCAGGGAGGTTCCGCCCCCGGGCCCAGCGGTGGCGAAGGTTGAGAATTGGAAAGCGCCCCCCAGGTCGCGGGTGATGGGGGAGGCGAACAGTCCATCGGTGAGCACGCCGGCTCCACCGGCCCCTTCCTGAACGAAATTGCCGGGTTGGGCGGTGGGGGCGAGGCCGTTCAGCAAGTCCGTAGTGCTGACAGCATACGGGTGCGCGAGAGTGTCAGTGCCATTGGTTTGGAAGTCGGTGACCGTCACCAAAGCCGCTGGTGCCGCTGCTGCGGTGAGGATCAGAGCCAGGGAAATGTGGGAAAATGTTTTGTTCATTGGTAGGGCAGGTCGTGCGGGTCTGGTCAAATCGGGGCGCGGATGGCAATAAATTCCGGCCTCTGATTCATCCAGGGACCGGCGGAGTGACAGGAACATATCAAATACGATAAATGCTCCTCACGCTAATTACATTTTCATGAAAAGCGAATTTTTAGTAATCGCGGACCCGGTGAGCGGATCGGTGGACGGGAGTCGGCTGGAATCGGGCCGGCATTCCAAGGCCTTGCTTTGCCCCTGCGACCGGGCAACTTGTTCACCTGATTACCCATGGGAGAACGACTGGACAGCTTGGAACAGTTTGGCATTGAGGTGATCCTCAACCGCCGCGGGGGATTCCGTGCCGGGATGCTCCGCGGACTTCTGAGTGGGTTGTCGGGACTTTTCCATGGCGTGGTGCAGGGTAGGCTGGCCTTGTTCCGGAACCGGCTGAAGACCGATCATTATCTGGGCGCGATGGTGCTGAGTGTGGGGAATCTAACCGTGGGCGGCACCGGCAAGACGCCGGTGGTGGAGATGCTGGCGCGCCGGCTGCATGCCGAAGGCCGCCGGGTGGCGGTGTTGAGCCGGGGCTACAAGAGCAGGAGCCTGCCGCTGCCCCAACGGCTCCTGCATCAATTCACCGGCCGCACCGTGGAGTCGCCGCCGCGCGTGGTCAGTGATGGCTCGGGGCTTAAATTGGATAGCCTGACGGCCGGGGATGAGCCCTACATGCTGGCGAAAAACCTGCCTGGCGTGGCGGTGGTGGTGGACAAGGACCGGGTGAAGGCGGGCCGGTATGCCGTGAAGGAACTGGGGTGCGATACCCTGATCCTGGATGATGGCCTGCAATATCTGAAACTGCGCCGGCGCCTTGATGTGGTGCTGGTGGACCGTTCGGCCCCTTTTGGAAACGAACACCTCCTGCCCCGGGGGACGCTGCGTGAGCCGCCGCGCAATCTGCGCCGGGCCAGCCACATCTTCCTGACCAAATGCGGCGACCAGTCCAACGAGGAAATCATCCAGCGCCTCCGCCAGCACAACCGCACGGCGTCCATTCTCGAATGCCGCCACCGGCCCGTTTACCTGCAGAACGTTTACGACCCCGAGGACCGGCAGGAGCTTGCTTTTATGGAGGGGAAAAAAGTCGCCACCATCAGCGGGATCGCGGTGCCGGAGAGTTTCGAAAACATCATCGATCAACAGCTCGGAGCCAACATTGTGGTGCGGCGCCGCTTTACCGATCACCACCGTTACACCGAGGATGAAATCGACGAAGCCATCCTGCGCGCCGACGACAAGCTGGCGCATTTTGTGGTGACCACCGAAAAGGACGCCGTCCGGTTCCCGGCTTTCGAGAAGACGCTGCTGCCAGTGTACTTCCTGCGGATCGAAATCGAAGTCCTGCGCGGCGCGGAAGCACTGGATGAATGCGTGGGCCGCATCTGCCACCCCCAGGGCGCCGCCCCGCCCATGAAGTTTGCGTAGCAGGACAAAGGTTTCAGGTTTCGGATTTCTGGCACGTATGCATTGATCGCGGAAGCCGAAGTCTGTGCCCTTTTCCCATGCTGAACGAGATCGAATCCATCCACCGCGCCGAGAACGTGGCCCTGGACCGCGTGCTGCGCCGGGTATTGAAAAAATCCGGCCTGGCGATGCCTCGGGGTTCAAGCGCCGGGGCGCCGGGCCCGTTGCAGATTCTGGATCTGGCGTGCGGCAGCTGCCGGGAGGCCGGCACCCTCGTGGAGGTGTTCCGGGACTTTGAGGGCGCCGACCGGGATGTCAGACTGGTGGGGGCGGATATCCGGGATCGTGAATTGGAGGAAGCCGCCGCCCGCGCCCGCCTCGTGGGCCGGACCCGCGATCAATTTGAGTTTCTCACCGAAAACTGCGCAAAACTGGACCGTCACCGCGAACTGGGGCGCGATTTCGACGTGACCTTCCTGCGACATCAGAACTACTGGAATGACAAGCCCGTCTGGCAGCGGATTTTCGAGCAGGGCCTCGAAAAACTGAAGGATGACGGGTTGCTGGTGATCACGTCGTATTTTGACCGTGAGCATGAGCTGGCCCTGAAGGCGCTCGAGCGTGCCGGGGCGGAACTGATCATTACCGGACAGAATGAGGCCAGCCGGGTGCTGGACACTCCGGGAAAGTCGGTGGACCGGCACGTCGCGGTCTTCCGTAAAAAGCGTTGAGGAAGCCCGGTGGTGACTGGTCCCTCCTTGGAATGAAGCGGGATGGTGATGCCGCGCGCCCGGCAAAAAAATTGAACAACCCGGGCCCGGCATGGTCACTAATCCTTGCCGGCACTGAATTTTGTAACCGGTTTTGATGGGAGGTCGTCGGTGAAGCAAGGTGCGTCTGCTCTAAAAAGCGGACCCCTGAACCACTAATCCCCCTTCCCCGAATTCATGAAAATACCGTTTCTCTTCGTCGCCCTCCTGTTTGCGCCCGCCCTTGCTCCGGCGGACGACGCCCCAGCGTCTGTCCCCGCGCCGAGCGCGGCACCGGAGGCTTTTCCGAAGACCACCGCCTTCCGCCAACAGGTACTGGAGAAATTTGATGCCTACAATGACGGCACCCTGTCCGATGCTGAACGCGAAACGGCCAAATCAGCTCTCAAGGCGCGCCGTGACGGCGGCAAAGCTTCCGAGGGTGAAAAAGGGGAAAGGAAAGCTTCCGCCATGCACCGGCAGCTGATGAAACAATTTGACGAAGACCATGACGGCCTGCTCTCGGAAGCCGAGCGTGCCAAGGCCCGAGCGGCCCGCAAACATAAAACCACCGACTGACCGGCCTTGCCTGACTGATTCCAGCTCCTTTCTGCTCTGACCGGGTTCCTTACGGGAAACCGGTCAGGTCTTATGACATTTCCCACCCACTGCGTCATCACCCCCTGTCCTGAAATTACCATGAAACCTGCCCTGCTTCACGTCTCCTGGCTCGCCGTCGCGGCGGGTGCCTATTACGCCGGCTCCGCCCTGCAAAAACCGGATGCCACCAACTCCGCCAGCAACCGCTCCCTGAATGTGGCGACCGGGCCCGGCCTCACCGCTGCTGAGCGCGCCGGCACCGTAAAAACCTCCGCCATTTCCCGGGACGCTTCCATCGCCGACTTCCTCAGCCGGTATGAACTCGGGTCCGGGAAGTCCCTGACGGCGGAGAAAATGCGCCAAGCCATGTCCGAAGCCCTCCGGGAGACGGATCCCGTGAAGAGCACCATGCTCTTCGCCCGCCTTCTTGAGGAAATGACTCCGGAAAACGCCGCCGAAAGCATGGCGACCCTGCGGGAAAGTATTTCCGGCTTTGAAATGATGCGCTACATGCCCCTCCTCGCTTATCAATGGGGCACCGTGGACTCCAAAACCGCCTTCGCCGAACTCGACAAACCGGGTGGTGACGGCCGCATGGCCATGATGAGCAAACCCATCATCCTCGCCGGTCTCGCCAGCAAGGACCCCGCCGCCGCCCAGGCGTGGCTCGCGGAACAGAAGGACCTCCCCGGCAAAGAATTCTACACCCAGTCCATCATCAATGGATTGGCCAAGTCTGATCTGAATGCGGCGGTCGATTACGCCGCCAAACAGGAAAAGGCCGAAGACCGCACCCGCTCGGCCCAGACCATCGCTGAGGAAAAAATCAAAGGGGGCATCGACGGTGCCGCTGCCTGGGCCTCCAGTCTGACAGATCCCGATATGAAGAAGGGTGCCATGCAGACCGTTGCCAACCAGTTGGCCCGCACGGACGTCAACAAAGCCGCCGCCTACGTCAAACAATACGCCAATGATGAGTGGGCCAGCGGAGCCATCGGCGATGTCGCCCAGCGTATGGCCCGGTCCAATCCCCAGGACGCCCTGAAATTTGCCGAAGGCCTCAGTGGCAGCAATCAACCGGTCGCTTACCGCGAGTCCATTCAGGCTTGGACCCGCGACGATTCGGAGGCCGCCAGCAAATACGTGAACGCGATGCCAGTCGGAGCCAACCGGGATGCCTCCGCCTCCGCGCTGGCTAATTCCATTGCGCGCGATGATCCCGCCAGCGCCATCGCTTGGACGGACAGCATCGCCGACCCCAAAGTCCGCGAAAGCACCCTGATCGACGTCGCCCGCGATTATCGGCGGAGCGATCCTGATGGCTACGCCGCCTGGTTGCCCGGCAGCGGCCTCTCCGCCGAAGCCCAGCAGCAGGTCAACGAGCGTGGCGGTGGCGGCTGGCGTGGGGGTCCTCCCGGCGGTTTCGGTCGCGGTCGCTGAGATTTGCATTCTGCTGGAAAACCCGGCTGCTTCACCCGCAGCCGGGTTTTTAAGTGAATGGGGCAGGGGGCGTGGCCCGGCCGCTGGTGATGCCTCCCAAGCCTCTTTCCTGCTTTCCAGGAAAAAATACCGCTGGCGCACTTCCCCGCTGCGCCCTTTACTTCGCGCTTAGATTTTTCCGATTTTCCTATGAAGTTCCGTATCAGCAAAGAGAAGTTTCTGGAGGGCCTGCAGCAGGTCCAGAATGTGGTCAGCAGCCGTGCTACTCTCCCCATCCTTTCCAACGTGCTCATCGAGGCCGACCGGCAGGAACTTCGTTTCACCACCACCGACCTCGATATCGTGGTCAGTGGCCGCATCTCCAGCACTGGGGACGACGACATCGGTCTCCAGATTCTGGAGCCCGGAGCCATCACGCTCCCCGTGCGCCGTTTGGCCAGCATCGTGCGCGAGCTGCCCGCCAGCGAAGTGGAAGTCACTGTCTCGGATGAAAACACCGCCGCCATCAAGTGCGGCAACAGCTTCTTCAAAATCCTCGGTCTGCCGCCGGATGATTTCCCGCCGCCCCCGCGCTTCGAGGACGTCAAGGAATACAAGATCACGCAGAAAACCATGCGCGATGCCCTGAAGAAAACCGCTTACGCCATTTCCACCGATGAGACCCGCTACGTCCTCAATGGCATCTACTGCCAATTCAAGGAAGGTAAAATGACCCTCGTGGCGACCGATGGCCGCCGCCTCGCCATGACCGATGTCGACGTGGAATTCCCCGAGAGCCACGAAGTGTCCGTGATCGTGCCCACCAAGGCCGTCAATGAATTGCAGCGTCTCCTCAAGGACGACGGCGGTGAACTCCGCATCCGCATCGGCGCCCGCCAGATCGCTTTTGAGCTGAATCATAATCTCCTCGTCAGCAAACTCATCGAAGGCAACTATCCGAACTTCCGTCAGGTCATTCCCGGTGCCGCCAAAGAGCGCGTCACCCTCGAGCGGGAGGCGTTCCTCGCCGCGGCCCAACGCGTTTCCCTCCTCGCCCCGGACAAGTCGAACAGCGTCAAGCTCCACTTCTCCAAGGATAACATCGAGATCACCGCCAACAGCGCCGACATCGGTGAAGCCCGGGAATCCATCGCTGTCAAATACAGCGGCCCGGACATGGCCATCGCCTTCAACCCGGAATACCTCGTCGCCCCCTTCCGCAACCTGGATGCCGACGAAATCTACCTCGACCTCATCGACGAAGTCAGCCCCGGCGTCATCAAAATCAACACGCCCTTCCTCTACGTCCTGATGCCGATGCGCGTCAGCCAGTAACAGAAAATGTGGAACGCCGTAGCAAGGCCTTCCAGGCCTTGAACAGAGCATTAGGGAAGCGTACATAGAATGTCCTGCTCCTCAAAACTTGAATTGACCGCCTCTCTCAACCCTTGCGGGAAAAGTGGTTTTACCGCCATCTGCAAGGAAGTGAGGGAAGCCATCACCCGGGCGAAACCTGGCAGGAAGAAATGAACAAGCTCAAATCCACTATCTGGATCGGGGTTCTGGCAAACACTTTCATCGCTTTCGCCGGACTGTATCTTGGTATCGTTTTCAAATTTGTATTCCGTTCCACGATAGAGGGCGGGGTCGATGCCATGGGGCCGCTTTCCAAACTTTATATCTGGCACGAACAATGGTGTTTGACGGTTTTTACAGTCCCCCTGTTGATCATCGCACTTGTCATCTCCGTGCGCCGCTCCATTTCCTTCGAGGGCACTGTGCTTTACGGAGCCATCGTCCTGTTGAATATTTCCCTGCAAATTTCCGTTGCCGCCGTGGCGTTGGGCCAACCGTTCATTCCATTGATGGTCCACTTCCAGGAGTAACTTCGTTTCAGAATTCACTCTTCCTAATGGACTAATTGCCGAAGCCGCATGGTCAACTCATGCCGGCTGAGCGCGCCCGCGGCGACGGCGAGAGTGAGATTTTCCCACGCATCGACATCCAGGATCTCCTCCTTCAGCAGATTGTTTTCACAGAGGAAGACCAGACAGGTGGCGAGGGCCACGCGTTTATTCCCATCCACAAAGGCGTGGTTGCTGCATAGGTAAAAAAGATAAGCTGCGGCGATTTCGATTGGCTCCGTTAGAAGCGGGGTGCCCATCATGGTGGCCTGCGGAGCTGCGACGGCCGATTCCAAAAGCTCGCGTGACCGAAGACCGGCTCCGCCTCCATGGGCCAGCAGCACTTCGGCGTGGATTGACAGCACCGCCTCAACCGTGGGATGTTTCAGAATGGCACTCAAGACAGGCGGCGGAAGAGTTCGCTATTCTTTTGGATGAGCCGCTTTGCCGTTTCGGCGGCCTGTTCTGCCGAAATCACCGCCGGTTCCATCGCGGCAATCGTAATCGTCCCGCCCGCGTGGACTTCCACGTTCACCTCGTCCCCGACTTTTAGCCGAGCGAGCTGGAGCAAGGCGGAATCGAAGATGATCCCCTGCGAATTCCCGATTTTGGTAATGGTCTTGATCATGCGTAAAACTATGTTTTACACCCATGGCTTGTCAAGCCGAGGGACGCGATTGCAAATCCCGCGCTTTCCTGTCCTGATGACTCCCCGAAAATGAAAGCAGTCTCCCTTTACGACACCACCTTGCGCGATGGCACGCAGGGCACCGGCATCAGTTTTACCGTCGCCGACAAACTCCGCGTGGCGGAAAAGCTCGATAGTTTCGGGATCGATTACATCGAAGGCGGCTGGCCGGGCTCCAATCCACGCGATGTGGAATTTTTCGCCGAAGCCGCCAAACGCTCCTGGAAGCACGCCAAGCTCTGCGCTTTCGGCATGACCCGGCGGGGGAATAGCAAAGTCGAAGAAGACGCCCAGGTGCAACTGCTCCTCGACGCCAACACCCCGGTCATCACCATCGTGGGCAAAACCTGGCCGCTCCATGTCACGGAGGTTTTCCGGGTCAGCCTGGAGGAAAATCTGGCCATGATCGCCGACACCGTGCGCTTCCTGAAGTCCCACGGCCGTGAAGTCTTCTACGACGCCGAGCACTTTTTCGACAGCTACAAGGAAGACCCTGATTACTCGCTCGCCACCATTAAAACCGCCCGGGATGCCGGGGCCGACCTCATCGTCCTCTGCGAAACCAACGGCGGGGCCCTGCCGGACTTTATCGCAGAAGTCACTGCGGCTGCGGTGGCGCATCTCGGCTGCGGGGTTGGCATCCATACCCACAACGACGGCGGCACCGGAGTGGCCAATGCTCTGGCAGCGATCCACGCCGGAGCCATCCAGGTGCAGGGCACCATCAATGGTTATGGCGAACGGGTGGGGAACTGCAACCTGACCACCATCATCCCCAACCTTCAGCTCAAGATGGGGATCGATGTCGTGCCCGACCTCACCCGCCTCAGTGAAATTTCGCACTTCATCGATGAGCTGGCCAACGTGACCCCGGACCTGCGCGCCCCTTACGTGGGCCGCGCCGCTTTCACCCACAAAGGCGGCCTGCATGTGCACGCGGTGCAAAAACTGGCCCGCACCTACGAACATGTCAGTCCTGCCCTTGTCGGCAACCAGCAGGTGATCGTGCTCAGCGACATGTCAGGGCAGAGCAATATCCTGATGAAGGCTGAGGGCATGGGTCTCTCCATCGAAAAGGGCGGGCCGGTGGTCCGGGATTTGTTGGAAAAGCTCAAGACCCTCGAAAAGGAAGGCTACGAATTTGAAGCGGCGGATGCTTCTTTCGAACTCCTGATCCGCCGCACCCTCGGCCAAACCACCCCGCTGTTTGATCACGTGGAATTCGAGTGCGTTTTCCGCCGGGACACCTTGCGCGATTACGAAAACTGCCTCGCCACAGTAAAACTGCATCACGGGGAGCAAACCATCCTGACCGTCGCGGAAGGAGGAGGCCCGGTGAACGCGCTGGACAGCGCGTTGCGTAAAGCGCTGATCGCCCGCTATCCGGAAATCGCCCAGGTGCAGCTGACCGATTACAAGGTCCGCATCATCGACGGCCACAGCGGCACCGCCGCCCGCACCCGCGTCCTGATCGATTCCACCGATGGCACCCGCGACTGGTCCACCGTCGGCGTCTCCGGCAACATTATCGACGCCTCCTGGCGTGCGTTGGTGGACAGCATCGAGTATTTCCTGATGAAACGCTAGCGGTTGCAGCGGTGGACGAGACCCCTGCCGGGTCTGCGGAGCAGAATCTTTTCCCGGACATTTCACCATCCAGCCGGGAACTCGGGAGGACCCTTGTCCACCCCGGGCAGGTCAGATTTTATCCGATCCTTCGCTGGAGTTGGCAGAGCCGAGCGCGTTACTGATGTCCACCGGGCTGGGGCTGTTGATGCCGAGTTGTTTCAGGAGGTCGTCGACGACGGGAAGTTGAATGCGGTGACGGAGCAGGGCATTGACCAATTGATCGGGCACGTTGCCGCCATTCCCGCTGCCGCCGTTGGATCCTCCGCCGTCGCCATTCCCACTGCCGCCGATGAGCTGGCCGTTGGTGCTGAGCACGCGGACGCTTTCGATGTTTTCGAGGGGTTTCATGCTGGCCGTGATTAATTCGGGAGCGACCTTGGCCAGGATGGATTTCATCTCGAAAGCCATCACCGCTTCACCGAGCAGATTTTTGGCCTCGTTGAGGGAACGCATTCCGTAGGCTTCAGCCTCGTAGCGTTTCTGGTCAGCTTCGGCGCGGATGATGATGGATTCGGCCTCGGCGCGGGCTCCCGTGAGCTTGGCCTCGGCAAGGTCTTCAGCGGCTTTCTTCTCGGCTTCGGCGGCCACGGTGACACGGGTGGCATCCCGCTCGGCGTCCTGACGGGCGGAGATCACTTCCACTTCGCGGGTACGGTTTGCTTCGGCGATCATGCGCACCGTGGTGACGTTTTCCTCCTCGCGCACCTTTTCCGCGAGGGCCTTGGAAGCTTCGGCTTCGGCCTTGGACTTGGCCTCGCTCTTCTGGGCGATATTGATGGCGGCTTCCTGCTGGGAAATCTCCACCGCCTGCTTGCGGGCGATATCGGCGGTTTCCAATTGGCGGGTTTTTTCGAGGTTTGACTGCTCGATCTCGCGCTCCTTGTTGATGTTTTGCAGCGCAATTTGTTTCGCTGCCATGATTTCGGATTCCTGGGCCTCGCGGTGCCGCATGGCCTGCTCGGTCTTGATCAGCGATTCCTGCTCGGCCTTACGCATGGAAACCTCGCGCTCCTGACTGAGCCTCGCAAACTCGCCTTCCTGACGGATCGTCAGGGACTGTTGTTCGGCTTCGAGGTTTTTGGCCTCGATCCGGATGCGGGTTTCCTGTTCGATCTTGTTCCGCTCCTCGCGTTTGGCTTCGGTGATCCGGGCGATGTTGGCCAAGCCCTGGGCATCGAAGGAGTTGGTGGCATTGAAGTATTCCACGCTGGTCTGGTCCAGTCCGGTGAGGGAGACCGATTCCAGTTCCAGTCCGTTCTTGGCGAGGTCTTCCGCCACGGTGGTCTGCACACTTTGGACAAAGTCGGCGCGTTTTTCGTGCAGGGTCTGCATGTCCATGCCGGCGGCCACAGCGCGCAGGGCATCGACGAATTTACCTTGGAGGATCTCGCGCAATTCCTCGGGATGCAGGGTCTTGCTGCCGAAACTCTGGGCAGCCTGGGCGATCGCTTCCGTGTCCTTTTTCACGCGGACAAAGAACTCGGCTTTCACATCGGCACGGATGCGGTCGAGGGTGATGAGCGCCTCATTATTGGCCCGCTCCACCTGGAGGCGGAGGGTCATCATGTTGACGGGCGTGATCTGCTGGAAAATGGGCAGCACGATGGCGCCCCCGTCCGCGATGACCTTTTGCCCGCCGAGGCCCGTCCTGACGAAGGCACTTTCCTTGCTGGCTCTGACATAGAACCGTGAAAGGATGCTGAGGAAAACCACGAGGATGGCGACGCCGGCGACGGCGGAGAGCACACCCGTGTTGGTGAGAAGGTCCATCACGCCACCTTGGCTGGGGGCTCGGAGTTCAGCTTGGGCGAGGAAGGACGGCAGAATCTGCAGGGTAGGGAGTTCAGTCATGGCAGGAGGAGTGGTGACGGGTAAAGACTACGAATAAAGGGAGGGGGAGAGGTCAGGGTTGTGGTTGGGCGTGCCCCGGTAGTGGCCGGTGGATTCATCACGGCTTTGCAGCAGGATTTCACCGCCCTGGGTCACGCTGCCGCCGGTGACAAAAGCCATCACGTAGTGGCTCCGCCCGTCGGGTCCGGTGACCTTGACTTCCGCGGCGCGTCCGGCGGTGGCCGTGCCGATGGTCACCACTCCGACGCGCCCGATCAACAGGTCCGGCGGGAAGGCACTGGTTTCATCCTGCGGGAGGAGGCGGGCGAGCAGACGGTTGGCGAATTTCAGCACGGGCAGGGCGGCGAAGAAAGCCACCACGGCCGCTACCACGGGAAGCAGAGGCCCCGGGCCAATCAACACAAGGAATTGCTGGAGCAGCATGCCGGTGATGCTGAAGGCGGCGAGGAAGGCGCAAAGCGACACCAGCACCGGAACTTTGCCGATTTCCAGCCACGAGAGCAATGGGCTGACCACACCTGATGCTGCCTCCGTGGAAGTGTCAGGGACAGAGTCTGCCCCATCCGGCAGGCCCAGCAGGTCACTCAGAAAGTCGGAAATGCCCAGACCCAGGATCAGGCTGATGCCTTCGAGCAGGGCAAAGCACAACAGCAGGACGAAGGCCGCTGCAAAGACGGAATTGTGAGGAACCAACAGCCAGGACATGATGAGGATGGAGAGCCATTATCTCTGGGATCGGCCAGCATGCGAGTATAATTGCACCGTGGTATTGGAAGACTTTGGTCAAAGTCCTGGAATCGTTATCTTTTACGGATAAAAATAACTTGCAGATTTTCCGGGCGGCGGCACTTTGCCGCACAAAGTTCAATCTGCCACTTATGATGCCCGCCGACCGCGAAGCTGCTGATCACCTCAAGACCATCCGGGCCCTGATGGAGCGCGCCACGATTTACCGGGCCATTTCTGCTCCGACGGCTTTGGCAGGAGGATTGTCGAC
>CAIZWU010000071.1 GCA_903936775.1 uncultured bacterium
CGGCTTGGCGCCGTGCCGCACCACTGCTGGCCTGCCAATCCTTGACCTGCTGGCAGCGCAGTTCCTCATGTGAATTGAATTTGCGCAGCTTCCAATGGGAGCGGTCTTTGAGGGGCTGATTCACGGGAAAAACCTACCGGTGAAAACGGAACGGACAAGCTGGAGTTTATTCGTCGGCCGATAATTTCAGTAAATTTCGACGCATCCAGACCGGGCCGGGCGTAGCTTTGCCATCCGGCTTTTACTCCACGCCCTTCCATGATCCTGACCCTCCGCTCTTTCGCCGTTCTCGTCCTCGTCACCATGCTCGGCGTCACTGGTTGGGCCAGTTCCGTGCAGGCCCTGTGGAAAATCCCGGCCGAAGTCGCGGGTAATCCGTGGTTCATCGCCACGCTTTTTGATGCCTACTTCGGGTTCCTTTTCTTCTGGGCCTGGGTCGCTTACAAAGAGCGCACCTGGCCGGTGCGGATCGCCTGGTTGGTGGGGATTCTGCTGTTGGGGAATATCGCCATGGCCCTTTACGTCGTGATCAAGGTCTTCCGCCTGCCGGCCGGTGCCCCGGCGACACGTCTCCTCCTGCGGCGCTATGATTGACGTTTCCCCGCCCGCGTCCCGGCCCAACTGGTGGCAGCGCCGGATCGCGGGTCCCGTCCGCCAGCAGCTCACCCAGGGCATCACCCCTGACAAGATTGCGCTTACGCTCGCGCTCGGATTCACCTTGGGCATCTTCCCCATTCTCGGCAGCGGATTTTTGCTCTGCGGACTCGCCGCCTGGGCCCTGAAGCTCAACCAGCCGATCATCCAAGGCACCGGGACCCTCGCCTATCCCCTGCAGCTGGTATTGTTGCTGCCGTTCTACCGGGCCGGCGAATCTCTCTTCAGCGCCCCGGCCATTCCGCTGTCCATCCCGCAGCTCCTCTCCCGGTTTTTTGAAGACACTCCCCGTTTCCTCCAGGAATACGGCATGACCGGAGTGCGCGGCATCTTCGTCTGGAGCCTCCTCGCTCCAGTGGGGTGGGCCGCGCTTTACTTCAGTCTGCGGCCTCTCCTGCGCCGCTGGGCTGCCCGCCTCGCCAAAGATTAAACCCTCCCGTTGGCCCTTCATCTCTGCTAAAGGTTGGCGCTTTATCCTCCAACCATGCGCCTTCTTCTCATCGAAGACGAACCCGATCTCCTCGATAGCCTCGCCCAGGCGCTGCGCGAGGAAGGTTATGCCGTGGATACCGCCGAAGACGGGATCGACGGCCTGGATAAGGCGCTCACCTGGGACTATAACGCGATCATCCTCGATGGCATGCTGCCCCGGCTGGATGGCTGGGCCGTGCTGGAGCGCCTCCGCCTCCACAAGCGCACCCCCGTCATCATGCTGACCGCCCGTGACGGGTCGCGGGACCGCGTGCGGGGACTCGACCATGGGGCCGATGATTACGTGGTGAAACCCTTCGACCTCGCGGAACTCTTCGCCCGCCTCCGGGCGGTGATCCGCCGCACCGGCACCCAGACGACGACCCGCCTCACCATCGACCGGGTGGAAATCGACACCGCCGCCCGCACCGTGCGGCTGGATCATCAGGAAATCCCGCTGACGGCCCGCGAGTATGCGCTGGTGGAGTATCTGGCCATCCACCGCGGCCGGCTGGTCACCCGTTCCACCCTTTACGAGCACCTCTTCGATGAAAACGAAAGCACCCTCTCCAACCTGCTCGATGTCCATGTCTCCAATGTCAGGAAAAAGCTCGGACACGATTTCATCCAAACCCGCCGCGGTCACGGCTACAGCATTGTCTGACAGAGCATGTTTTTTTCAAATTCCATCCGTTGGCGCCTCCAGATTTGGCATGGCCTGATTCTCCTCGCGGTGTTGGGTGGCTTCGGGATCACGGCCTGGCGGCTGGAGCAGGAGCGCACCCTCGCCACCGCCTCCGAGCGACTTCAGGAAAGCTTTAACAATGGCATGCGGCTGCTCCGGCAGAATGGTCCTCCCGATGGCGGGGCCCGTCCCCGCAGTGGTCCCGGGCCGGAAGGTGGCCCTCCTCCCCGCCGGGGCGGGCCCTCCCCCCTCCATCTGACAGGGTTGGAGGCGGCCCTCAAAGCCGAAGCAACTCCCGGCGGCAGGATCACCGTCTGGCGGCGCGATGGGATGCTGATCGCCACCACTGGCCCAGACCGGGACCTGCCGGTGCCTCCCGATGCCGGTGTCCGCACCGTCATTACCCGGAATGGCGGGGAACTTACCTTGCTGGGTGCCACGCCGCCCGGCGAGACCTTTCTGGTGGTGCGCAGCATCGCGCCGGAACTTGCGGCCCTCCGCCGCAGCGCCTGGCAACTTTCCGCCGCCGGGCTCGCCATCCTCGGACTCGGTCTCGCTGGGGGGTGGTGGGCGGGCGGCCGCGCGCTCCAGCCGCTTGCCGCCATGACGGCCACCGCCGGTCAGCTTTCCGCCGGCAATCTCGGCGAACGCCTGCCGGTCGCAGATCCTGGCAATGAACTGGGCCGGCTCGCCGCCGTGCTCAATGCCATGCTGGGCCGGTTGGATGCCTCCTTCACCCAGCAGACCCGTTTCATCTCGGATGCCGCGCATGAACTCCGGACTCCGGTCACGGTCATGTTGACCCAGACGCAGACCGCCCTCCGCCGGGACCGCCCCGCCGAGGAATACCGGCAAAGCCTCGAAGCCTGCCAACGCGCCGCCGGCCGGATGCGCCAGCTCATCGAATCCCTGCTCGCGCTGGCCCGGCTGGATGCCGGGGACCAGCCCATGAAACGCCTCCGCTTCGACCTCGCCCGTGCGGCTGCCGAGCAGGTGGAACTCCTCGCCCCCCTCGCGGCCGTCCGCCATATTTCCATCCAACAGAACCTGACGCCGCTTCCCATGGAAGGCGATCCAGACTACCTCACTCTCGTCCTCGCCAATCTCCTGACCAACGCCATCCACTACAACCGGGAGGGGGGCGAAATCCGGCTATCCCTTACCAAGGAAGGCCCCGAAGCCGTGCTCACCGTCACTGATACCGGCGAAGGCATGAGCCCCGAGGCTCTTGGGCATATCTTCGACCGCTTCTACCGCGCCGATCAATCGCGCAGCCTCCCGGCGGGCCGCACCGGTCTGGGCCTGGCGATCACCAAATCCATCATCGAAGCCCACCGCGGTTCCATCACCGTCGAAAGCAGCCCCGGCAGCGGCACCACCTTTACGGTCCGTCTTCCCTTGGCTATCAAATCCCAGGACTGACCGGGCGGAAGCGCCCGCTCCCTTGGTTATCAAGGTCCAGGGTCGGCGCTTTTTCTCTTTCCGCCCGCCCCTTCACCCCAACTTCAGGTTCCCCGCTCAAATGTTTTCCATGATGAGATCTCACCCCTGCTTCCTTGCCGCCGCGGCCCTCCTGCTGGCGGTGCCTGTGGTCGAGGCTGATCCCCAGCTCACGTCATGGCACACCGGGGGTTCCAGCCAATACGCCCGGATCTACGAAACCGCCGCCGCTGAGACAGCCGGCACTTCCGTGACCACCTGGAGCCGTGGCACCGGGGTGCAGGGCAGTCTATCGCGCGATCCGGTTTTTCCTTGGTCCGCCGCCGCGGGAGAACGCGGCCAAGGGTGCAGAACTTCCCGCCGGTCACCCGCTCAATCCCAATCTGAAGCCAGCCACGCCCCCGCGCTGAACGCCATCGGGGGCGGGCCCCCCGGGTCTTTTACAGGATTCTGAGCGAGGGGCCCTGATCCATGGGGATCATTCCGATGTTGAATGCGGGCCATGGTGGTTCATCAAATGCCAGCGCCGAACGTCGGGGCCGCTTTCATTTCAAATTCTGAACCATGCTTGAGCCCACCGGAATGTTGCCAGAACGCCCGCCCCAGGGCGGAGAGCGGTGGATGGTGGCGGGGTTTGCGGCCGGGTTCGTGGGACTGATGGGTCTCGCCCTGCTGGAGGATTACGAACCGCGCAAGCTGAGCGTGATTTTTGTCGTACTCTGCTGGATTCCGCTGCTGGTGATCCATGAGGCGGGGCACGCGGTGGTGGCCCGGGCCTGCGGGTGGGAGGTGGAACGGGTCGTAATCGGATTTGGCCGGACGTGGCGGACTTTCGTGATCGGAGGCACGCCCGTGATTTTCAAGGTGGTGCCATTGTCAGGGTATGTCCTGCCCCGGCCGCGCGACCTGCAGTCGCCCCGCCTGAAAAACAGTCTGATCTATGCGGGGGGGCCGGGTTTCGAATTGATCGCAGCGCTCGCCGTGCTGTTCCTGACCGGTCCTGACGTGATGTTTCAACCCAGTGAGGCCATTCCGGTGATTGCCGCGCAGAGTTTCTGCGTGGCGGCGGCGCTTGGCCTGGTTTTCAATCTGGTGCCGCACCGCATTCGTTCGGAAGGCAGCGAATCCTGGTCGGATGGGCTCGGAATCCTCGCGAGCTGGAAACTCCCGGACCGCCATTTTGCCCGCCGCATCAAAGAGCCGGAGGAGGACGGGAATCAGGATGAGGACGGGTGATCACCTGCCCTATTTATCTCCGGCAGGCTCCTGCCCGGGCACCGGTGGCCGCACCAGCGCCGCTGCTTTTTCCACCCGGCTGCGTTCGAAATCAGCGGTGCGTGCCGCCAGTTCCCGGGTCGCCAGCTGGAATTGATAGAGGCTGACCGTGAGATCGGTGCGGGAGGTATTCAAATCCGTCAGGGCCTGGAGCACATCCAGGCTTTTGCTTTCACCCAGCCGGTATTGCTGTTGGATGAGGGAGTAGTTTTCCTCGGCGGATTTCACCTCGGCCCGCAGACTGACGAGGGTTTGCTCGAGGGTGCGCGTTTCCAGCCAGGCCGCAGTGACTTCCTCGTCGCTTTGTTTGGCGGCGCGTTCGTAGTTCAGCTTCGCCTTGGCGATCTCCACTTCGTCGCGTTTCAGATCCAGGGCCTTTTCCCCTCCGCTGAAGAGCGGGATGCTGACGGAAACCCCGGCGGAGTAATCCGTCTGGCCTTCCGTGCTGGTCGAGTTGTTGTTGATATTGCGTCCGGCACTGACCGAGGCACTGACGCTGGGCTGATAGGAGGCGCGGGTTTCGTTGAAATTCTCCCCCCGGCGGACCAATGCGGTGAGCAGGCGTTGCAGGTCATCCCGCTGGCGGCGCGCCCGGGCGCGGAGGTCCGGCAGGCTCTGGGAGGCAATTTCATAACCTTTGGGCTCCACCACTTCGAAGCTGGAGCCGGGATCGAAGTTCAGGATATTCGCCAGCTGGGTGCGCGTATATTTCAGGGTGTTTTCCACTTCGACGAGCGTCCGCTTCCCCCGTTGCAGGGTGACATCGGCGGTGAGGACGTCGGTGCGGATCACTTCCCCGACCGCGAGGAGTTGCTCGGCGAGATTTTTCTGCCCCTCCGCGAGGCGCAGGCTTTCCTTGCTGACCGAAACCAGCGCCTGCTGCCGCAGCACTGCATAATAAGCGGAGGCCACCGCGAGGGCGGTGTCACGGATGGTGGCGCGGTAGTCGAGCCGGCTCTCCTGGGCGGAAAGCAGCCCGGCGCGGTAGGCCGGGCCCACCGTTGGATCAAACAACTGCTTGCTGAGGGAGAGGCGGGTGCGGCCGCCGGTGGCCCGGTCAAAGTCAAAACCATCGTTGCCGGAGCCGTTATGGTCGGCGCTCAGCGAGCCATTCAACCGGGGAGTCAAACGGGTCAGGGCACGGGCCGGTTGGAGATCCGCCTGCACCACCGTCTGGAGGGCGAGGGCAATGGATTGGTCTGTCGCCAGTGCCCGGTCGTAGGCCTGATCCAGGGTCAGACGCGAGGGAGCGGGATCAGCCAGCGGTGGCAGCGTTTCCGCGGCTTCGGCTGCGGCGGCCATCCCGGCAGAAAAGAAGAGAATTCGAAGAAGCACCATCACTAAAAACCCGGGCAAACCCGCACCGGAGGAGCCCATACAACGCAGGGGATTTCCCGGTCTGTCAGGCGGGTATTTTACTCATAAAAATCAATTTTCTTTGAACAAAGCCACGTCAGGACGGTCCGGCGGCCCGCTCCAGTCCCGGGGCATTTACAGAGCCCTTACAGACGAAACCGGGGAGCCGGGGAAAGTTGGAGCGTCCCGGAAATCCGGGATTCCCCCCCACCCCCACCCGCCATGAAACTCAACCTTCCCTTCTTCCTCCTCGCCGCCGCCCTCCTCGTCCCCGGCTCCCTACTGCAGGCCGCCCCGGACGCCCCCGCGCCGAAGGTGCAATTGGCCCTGTTGCTCGATACCAGCGGCTCCATGGAAGGCCTGATCCATCAGGCCCGCGCCCAGCTTTGGAAAATCGTCAACGAATTCAACACCGCCAAACGCGAGGGCCGCACCCCGGAGCTGGAGGTCGCCCTTTTTGAATATGGCAACGATGCCCTCAGTGCTGACAAACACTGGGTCCGCCAGATCACGCCGCTCACCCGCGACCTGGATGAAGTGAGCCGCCGCCTCTTTGCCCTGAACACCAATGGCGGCTCGGAGTATTGCGGGGCGGTGATCCGCGAGGCCGTGCAGACCCTGACGTGGAGCAGCGAGGCCGGCGTCTATAAAGCCGTGTTTGTGGCCGGCAACGAGCCCTTTACCCAGGGGCCGGTTTCCTCCGCAGAAGCCTGCCGGGCCGCCATGGGGAAGGGAATTATCGTCAATACGATCCATTGCGGGAACAGTCAGGACGGCATCAATGGCGGCTGGCAGCAGGGCGCGATGCTGGGGGAGGGCAGCTACCTTTGTATCGATCAGGACAAAGCGATCGCGCACATTCCGGCCCCGCAGGACGGCGAAATCGTCCGGCTCAGCGGCGAATTGAACAAGACCTACTGTGGGTATGGAGCGCAGCGTGAGGAGAGGGCCAGAAACCAGGCCGTCCAGGATAGCAACGCGGCAGCGGCTTCCCCGGCGGCGGCCGTCAGCCGGGCTGGCACCAAGGTTTCCAGCAATTATGCCAATGGAAATTGGGATCTCGTGGATGCCGTCTGCCAAGACAAAGTCGATCCGGCCACCATCAAAAAAACTGACCTGCCGGAAGCACTCCGCGCCTTGAATGATGCCGATCTCAAGGCCCATGTCGCCAAACTCGCCGTCGACCGCACGGCCGTGCAGGAGAAAATCCGCATCCTCAATGAAGCCCGCGAAGCCTTCCTCGCCGCCCAGCGCAAGGAAGCGGGCGGCCCGGATACCCTGGACACAGCCGTCGCCAAAGCAGTGCGGGCCCAGGCCGGCAAGGCGGGCTTCAAGTGGGAGTAACCGGTCAGGGGCGGCGTTGGTTATCCGTTAAAGGTGGCCAAGCCGCCCGAAAGACGCCATCTTCCGGCTTCGGTGGACGGGAGTCCC
Source organism: uncultured bacterium (assembly GCA_903936775.1). Taxonomy (GTDB): domain Bacteria; phylum Verrucomicrobiota; class Verrucomicrobiia; order Verrucomicrobiales; family V1-33; genus CAIZWU01. The sequence goes on from CAIZWU010000071.1 coordinate 7,313, forward strand.
CGCCCGTTTCAAGAACCAACGATCCCTTCCTGCACTTCCCCCCATGCCCACCGTTCTGGTCATCGAAGACGACGCCGCCATCCGCACCGGCCTGCTGGATGCGTTGGAGGCGACCGGTTACGAAACGCTCCACGCCGCCGATGGCCGGGCAGGGCTGGAAGTGGTGGCGCGCGCCGCGTTTGACCTGCTGCTGCTGGATCTGGTGCTGCCGCATGTCGACGGCCTCACCATCCTGAAGAAGGTCCGCGAGCTGCGCCCCACCACCCCGGTCATCATTCTCAGTGCCATGGGCGCCGAGGCCGACCGGGTCAAAGGCCTCAACCTTGGAGCCGACGATTACATGGTCAAACCCTTCGGCGCGCGCGAACTGCTGGCCCGGGTCAATGCGGTGCTCCGCCGCTCCCCCGAGCGGCCTCAGGATATCGAAACGCTGGCCTTTCCCGGCGGCACCGCCGACCTCGCCCGCTGCGAGATCCGCCACGACGACGGCACCCGCGAGCCCTTGTCCGAGCGGGAGATCGCCGTGCTTCGCTACCTCGCTGCCCATCCCGGCCGCGCTCTCAGCCGCGAGGAAATCCTCCTCCGCGTCTGGCGTCTCCCCGCCAGTGCCAGCGCCACCCGCACCATTGATATGCACGTCGCCAATCTCCGCGCCAAACTCCGCGACGACCCTACCCACGCCCAGGTCATCCTGACGGTCCGTGGCAAGGGCTACGCTCTGGCCAAACCCGTCCCATGAAGCCCGCCCTGACCTGGACCATCGCTCTCGGCGGCCTGCTGCTGCTGGCCGGCGCCATGGCATGGGCGACCCGTTCCCTTGTGGGGATGGAGCGCACCCAAAACCGGATGGCCGGTGAAGCCGCGGTGCAGGAGCGCTCCCGGCTCGCGCTCTGGCGCATGGAATCGCTCGCGGCCTCGCTGTTGGTGGGGGAAAGCGCCCGCCCGCCGGATCAATACCGCACCAGCCCCGCCAGTGCGCCCCCGGTCAGTCCTGCCAGTCCGGTCCTGCTGCACTTTGAAATGGACCCGGATGGCCGGGTTCGGTCCCCCCAGGTCACCGATAGTCCGGACAAATCCCCGGTCCCGGACGAAGCCGCCCTCCGCCTCCAGGAATTGCGCGCCCGCCTCGCAGAAAAAGCGGGTCCCGAACAATGGGCCATGCTCGGGCTCAGCCAGCAGACCCGCCGGGTCAGCGATAACCGGTCATGGCTGGCCGCTGCCAATCTCATGCCGGAACCGCTTCCGGCGGTGGCTTTGAAGGATGAGGTAGGGGGTCTTTCCAAAAACGATGCTGGCAGGGCCTTGGAAGAAAAGGACCAGACCACGGCAATCCCGTCCGTCCCTGCGGCGGCCAACGACTATGCCCCGCCCCAATTGAATGTCGCGCTCAAGCCTGCCGAAGCCCGGCAGGAACAGGATTCCAGCAACAAAAAAGAAGCCGACATGCGCCAGCGGGTGGTGGGAGATCTCGCGAGGGCCCCCCAACGCCGCCAGGTCGAAGAACAGTTGAAAGCGTCCCAATACGCCAGTCCCCCACCCCCGGCACCCGCTGCGGCTTCCGTGGCCAAGGGCGCCGCCGATTCCGCAGACCGGTCCATCGCGGATCAACGGCCCCTGCCCGCCGGCGCGGCTCCGGCGGCCATGGCCCAGAGCCCCGCCGATGCTATCCCGGCCCGCGAAACCGTGCTGGCGGAGCGGGAAGCCCCACGTCCTGCGGCCACCGTCTCCGACTTCCGCGCCCTCTGGATCAGGGACGCCCTCCTCCTCACCCGCCGGGTCAGCCTGGATGGGGCCAACTCCATCCAGGGCGCCTGGGTGGATTGGCCGCAACTCCGCTCCAGCCTCCTCGCCGCCATCAGCGATCTTTTCCCCGCGGCCTCGCTGGAACCGGCCCCCGCCAGCACCTCCGGCGGCAGCGATCTGCTGGCGGCGCTCCCGATCCGGTTTCTCGCCGGGCGGCTCGAGATTCCCGCTCCGCCGTTCTGGAGTCCTCTCAAACTCTCCCTCGCCACCGCGTGGGGCTGCGTACTCCTCGCTTCCGTCGCCGTCGCCCTCGTGTTGCGCGGCATGATGCTCCTCAGCGAACGCCGCGCGGCCTTTGTCTCTGCCGTTACCCACGAGCTGCGCACCCCGCTGGCCACTTTCAAGCTCTACTCCGAAATGCTGGCCGACGGCCTCGTCAAAGATCCGGCCAAACGCCAGTCCTATCTGGAAACCCTGACCACCGAAGC
>CAIZWU010000072.1 GCA_903936775.1 uncultured bacterium
ACTTTTCTGAGCGGTCCGGCAATGTCTCCCAATAAAACCCCGATGCCGGGTTATGCCATGCTCGGCGCCATCCTTGAAAGCAAGGAAGGGGATGTCTTCGTCAAAATAACCGGCCCTGAAGCCGCCACGCTCGCGACCAAGGAAGAAGTCAAAGTGATGGTCAAAGCGGCGTTCGCGAAGTGACGCCAGCTTGAATTCTGTTTCCGGCTGGTTTGGGAGATTGCTTCGTCCATCACGACAACCCGCCGGGTGCCATCGGATGAAGCGATAACGGCATTGAGCGTTTCAATTGGGACGATGTATTCCGCCCGACGATGGGTGGAGCGGCACGAAAAGCCGCCCATCCCATGAAAACCAAATCCGCTACAACCGTTCAATCCCCACTTATCCCGCTTTGGCTGAAGATGGCCTACACCGCTTTCCTCGCGGTGATGATACCGGTCTACTGGGCCAATTACGGTCCGACGAATTTTCTCTACTTCTGCGATGTGGCGCTTCTGCTGACCTTGGCCGGCGTCTGGCGTGAGGATTCCCTGCTGATCTCCCTGCCCGCCGTCGGGATTCTTTTGCCCCAGGCGCTCTGGTGCACGGATTTTTTGTTTCAGCTTTTTGGCGGAAAAATGACCGGGATGACATCCTACATGTTTGACGGAAACCGTTCCCTCTTTCTGCGGGGACTGTCCTCGTTTCACGGGTGGTTGCCGTTTCTGCTGATCTATCTGGTGCGCCAAACCGGCTATGACCGCCGGGCTCTTGCAGGATGGACTCTGACGGCCATGGCACTCTGTCTTGCCTCATATTTCTTTCTGCCCCCCGCCGGGGCAGTGCTCGCCGATCCTCTCATTCCCCGCAATATCAATTACGTCTTCGGGCTGGACGATGCCCAGCCCCAGCATCTGCTGCCCGCTCCCGCCTATCTGATCGTATGGATGGCGGCCTTGACCGGTATTGTTTTCTTCCCAACGCATTTGCTGCTGAAGAAACTCTGTCCGCCGGCGGCAAAAGCGGTCTAAATAACCACGATCATGCAAAACGTTGTTATTGATAAACCCTACGCCTTTATCCCGCCGCGCTTGAACCGGTTTTGGCTTTGGCTGGTGCGGCGTTTCCTGCCGCGCCGTCTGCGGAAGGATTATGGGATCACCGTGGTGGAGTGTCCCGGCGCAGAAAAGCTGCGCGCTTCGCTGGAAGCCGGTCACGGTATCATGCTGGTCGGAAACCATTGCCGTCCCTGCGATCCCATGGTGCTGGATTCATTGTCCGCCATGGTGCGCCGGCCGTTTCATATCATCGCGAGCTGGCATGTTTTCCTGATCAGCCGGATCCAACGGTTTCTGTTGCCGAGGATTGGCGGTTTCAGTGTTTACCGGGAGGGCATGGACCGGGAGTCGCTCAAATGCGCTATCAAAACCATGGCTGACGCGAAGCACCCGTTGGTCATCTTTGCTGAGGGCATCATCACTCGCAGCAATGACCGGTTGGTGAATTTCATGGAAGGGCCGGCTTTCATGGCCCGGTCCGCGGCGAAGCAGCGCAAGGACGGCAAAGTCGTGATCCACCCGGTCTTTATCCGGTATTTCTTTGAAGGGAATCTTGAGCAGACGCTGCTTCCAGTCGTCAATGAAATCGAAAACCGGCTCTCGTGGCAGCCCCGGCATGGATTGCCCCTGCGGACCCGGCTGTCGGAGATCGGTGGTGCTTTATTAACCCTCAAGGAAATCGAATACCTCGGCGCCCCGCAAAGCGGGAACTTCCGCGAAAGGTTGCATCGGCTGATTGATCACCTCCTGATTCCCTTGGAAAACCGATGGGCGGCGGGACGCCATGATGGCGATTGCATCGCCCGGGTGAAGCGCCTCCGCTCCGCCATCCTGCCTGATTTGGTGGCCGGAGAGCTGACGGAATCAGAACGGGCGGCCCGCTGGAGGCAACTGGCTGAGGTCTATCTGGCCCAGCAATTGCATTGTTATCCGGGTGACTATATGGAGGACGCCACGCCGGAACGGTTGCTGGAAACCGTCGAACGCTACGAAGAGGATCTGACGGACAAGGCCCGGCCGCATTCTCCAATCCGTGCGGTCATCACGGTTGGCGACGCCATCGAAGTCAGGGCAATCCGGGACCGGTCCCCGGAGGGTGACCCGCTGACCACGCAAATCCGTCAGCAAATGGAACAGTTGTTGGAATTCTCCAAGGCGCAGCGCCGGATTCAGCCTGCGGTCGATCCCGGGTAACCCGCTGATTTGATAGTAGCCCGCGTGGCGATCGATGGCCTGCCGGAGGTGCTCCTTGCGGGCCCGGGTCGAAGGGCGATGAAATGATTCCTTGGAGATTCAGGCGGCCGGCATACTCCAGCGGATGGTCCATCACTGCAATACCGGATCCGGTCCGGCGTTGAAAATCTTCCTTCATGGTGGACGCGGCTCCCCTCCTCCCATCCTCCCCTCCTCCCGTGAATCCGCTTGTTATTCTCGCCGCATCCCTGCTGACTACAACCACCGCACTTGCCCAAATCATCAAGGACGCCCCCCGTGCCGGCCTGCACCCTTGCCCAATGTGCTGCTGGATGGGGACTCGCGGCCCGTCAGCACGGCAGAGGCGTGGCAGGCCAAGAGGCCGGCTTTATTGAGGGGATTTGGCGAACAGAGGTATGGGGTGACCCCGATCGGCAAACCGGCGGCCCTGAAATTCGTGGTCAGGGAAAAGCAGGAAGAGGCGAGGGGCGGGCGGGCCACCCGGCTGAGGATCGGCATGCTTTTTGAAGGCACGGAAACGGGACGGCAGATGGAGTGGCGGGTCTATCGCCCTAACGATGTAACGGCCAAAGCGCTGGTGTTCCTGGGGCTCAACTTTGACGGGAACTACACCACCGTAACGGACCCCGGCCTTCCCCTGCCCATGCACTACGCCAATGGGCTTTCTGAGAATAAAATCCCCAACCACAAACCCACCGAAGCCGGCCGTGGTCTGCACGCCTACATGTGGAGTCGGGATTTATTATTGGAAAGCGGGTTTGGTCTCGCCACCGCTTCCTGCGGGGAAATCGAGCCCGATGCGCCGGGCCGCTGGAAGGAAGGCGTGCGGGGTCTGGCGCCAGAGCCGGGTCCCGGTGACTGGGGCACCCTGGGAGCCTGGGCCTGGGGTTTGAGCCGGGCGATGAATTATCTGGTCACCAACGACCGCGTGGACGCTTCCAAAGTCACCGTGATCGGATTCAGCCGGCTCGGTAAAGCCGCCGTCTGGGCGGGCGCGCAGGACGAACGGTTTGACGCCGTCGTTTCCAATGCTTCCGGGGCCGGGGGCATCGCCTTGAGCAAACGGCTCTTCGGCGAGCGCACCGGCGATCCGGTGACGCGGTTTCCGCACTGGTTTTGCGGGAACTTTGCGGCCTATGCCGGCATGGAGGAAACACTCCCATTTGATCAGCACCAACTGGCTGCCCTGATTGCTCCCCGACCCCTGCTCGCCACCAGTGGCACGGATGATTTATGGAGCGACCCTCAGGGCGAGTATCTCACGCTCAAGGAAGTCTCTCCGGTTTATAAACTGCTGGGCCGGAAGGGGCTGGACGAATCCAACCCGCCCAGCCCCGGCAAACTGATCAATTCGCCGGTGGGTTATTTTTTACGCAAGGGCGGGCATGATGTGACCCTTGAGGACTGGCGGGCCATGATTTCGTTTGTGGAAAAGCAGCTGGGGGTGTCCTCCCCGCCGGTTTCTGCTCTGGCGCGCTATTTCCGGCGCACCGCCCTGCTTCCCGCCGGCCGGAAGGCGGCGTGGGAAGCCTGGTTCACCCGCAGCGATGCCCAACGCCTCCGCCACGATGAACTGCTCGCCGCCGGGGTCAAAGCCGCGGCTCTGACGGCTCCGGTCCCGGCACCCGCCGGCGCGACGTTTGAAATGGATCCTGGCAAGCCGGCCCTGAACCCTGGCGCCACTTCCGATGAAGCCACCCTCACCGCCAACATGATTTCGTGGCAGCTTCCCTGCGGTGGCTGGTCCAAGGCCGTGAGCTACGCAGCCCCCCGCGCCGCCGGCAACGCGTGGACCTCCGGGAATGATGCCCACCACTACGCCGGCACTCTCGATAACCGGTCCACCGCCGATCAACTGCGGTTCCTCGCCCGGCGCCACACCGCCTTCCCTGACGAAACCATCAAAGCCAGCCTGGAGCGTGGTCTTGATTATCTGCTGGAAGCCCAGTTGCCCAATGGCGCGTGGCCCCGGAACTATCCGTTGGAAGGCAGCTATCATGATTCCATCACCCTCAATGATGGCGCCATGCTCCACGCCATCGAGGTGCTCATGGCCGCCTCCACCGGTCTGAACGACTGGTCGTGGCTGGATCCGGAGCGGAAAAACTAGCTGCCGCCGCCGTCACCCGCGGAGTCCAGTCTTTGTTGGAACTGCAGGTCAAGGTGGATGGGGAACCCACCGTATGGGCCGCCCAATACGATCCGCTCACCCTGCAGCCCGTCAGCGCCCGCGGCTACGAATTGGCCGCGCTGAGCGGAGGAGAAAGTGTCAGGGTGCTGCGGCTCCTTTTCAAAGTGCGCCCGGTCACCCCGGAACTCACTGCCGCGGTGGAGGCCGGCATGGCATGGTTTTCCGCTCATCAGATCGAAAACCATCCCGATGGCTGGTCCCGGTTCTATGACCCCTCCACCCAAAAGCCCTTTTTCCCCGGCAAGTTCGACGGCAAAGCCTATGCCAGCGAGGAAGCCATGCGGAAAAACAATCCGGGCGGTTACGACTTCGGCGTCAAAAGTGCCAAGGAACTCCCCAAGTATCACGCCAAGTGGCTGAAAGTGCTCGCCAAGCAAAAATAGCTATTCCCCCCAGCGACGCTGCAATCTTCGATTCCGGGTCCTGAGCCGCACCCCATTCTTCGTTGGCATTCCCCGCCGAGCCGCGTCATTTTGATGGCCCCGCTATTTTCCTCATGAGCACTGCCACCATCCCCACCGAGCACACTGAAGCCACCAACGCCCGCATCCTCGCGGTATCGGAAGATTTAATCGGGGGTTTCGTACGCCAACCCTTCCAACTCATTGCTGAGAAGTCCGGGGTGCCTTTTGAAACCGTCATGGAGCGCATCCGCGCCATGCTGGAGGCCGGCGTGATCCGCCGGGTGCGCCAGACCCTGCTCGCCACCAAACTCGCCCACGGGGCGCTGGTCGCCTGGAAGGTGGATAATGACAAACTGGACGCCACGTTCGACTGGATGTTCCGGGAAGATCCCTTCAGCGGCCACGTTGTCACCCGCAGCACCGACCGCGAAGTGTCCGGCTCGGATTACCGCCTTTGGACCACCTTGAAAGTCCCCCAAGGCCGCTCGCTGGAAGAGCATGCCGATGTCCTGAAACGTCTCACAGGAGCCCACGAATACATTCTCATGCCCGCCAACGGCATCTTTGCCCTCGGGGTAGGGCACGTCCGCCGCAAGAGCCTGGAGCCCGGCGACCGCTCGCCGGAGCCGGTGGAAATGATGACCACCACCACCGTCGAACTCAATGAAGAGGAATGGAACGTTCTGTTGACCTTGAAGGAGGAACTCACGCCGGATGAAATTTGCGCCAACCCCTGGGTCGGCCGTGCAGTCATCGCGGGCGTCAGCGAGGAGCGGTTTTACGAAGTCGCCGAAACCCTCAACGCCAAACGGGTGATCGGCCGGTTCTCCACTTTCCTCGAACACGTCAAACCGTCCGCCACCGGCGAGCGCGTCACCCGTTTCAATGGTCTCTTCCACTGGGCGGTGCCGGAAGGCATGCAGGCCAAAGCCGGGGCTGAAGCCGGCCGGCATTATTGCCTCACCCATTGTTATTGGCGCGAAGGCGGGCCCCGTTTTGGCAACGTCAACATCATGGCCGTCATCCACGGCACGGAAAAATCCCGCGTCATGGAGCATAAGGCGGCGATCGATGCCAATCTCGCGGCTGCTGGTGTCCCCGTGACCTACACCAACGTCTTCTGGGGCGGCCGCAGTGAGATCAAACCCAGCGAAATCTCCCCAAAAGTCTACGAAGCCTTCCACGCGAAGTGGAAAGACCAGAGTGCGGTAATTTAGCCCGGTGCGCGAATGCTAGAAATCAGTATTGGCCTCTTTGAGGTCCAGTTCCTTGATCCAGGTATTGCGGTAGCGCACATCGTGCCCTTCACATTGGAGCTTCAGCCCGCCCGGGGTGTCGGAGATGCCTTTGCCGCCATCATTGCCACCATCCAGTCCTGAGTTGGGCCCACCGAAGACCTGGCTGATGGCTTGGTTGGTGTGGATCTTTTTGCCGTTAAAATAGATGGTCACCAGCGGTTTCTCGGACAGCTTGCCCTCCTTGAACCGCGCGGCCCGGAAGGTGATATCATAGGCGTTCCATTTGCCGGTGCCGTGGTAGGCGTCAAAGGGCGCGGCGGCTTCGTTGATCACCGCTGCCATGCCGTGGCTGCCCTTGTCGCCGTCGAGTACCTGGATCTCAAAACGGTTCTGCAGGTAAACCCCGCTGTTCCCGCCTGGTTTCAGACAGTTGAACTCGATGTGGAGCCGGAAGTCGCGGTAGGCTTTTTTGGTGACGATATCCGCCGAGCCGTATTTCCCGCCGTCGGCCACCCGGTCATCGGTCATGATGACCGTGCCCTGGTCCTTGTGCACGGGATCCTCCACCACCTTCCACTTGATCGGCATGGCGGATTTGAAGCCGGGTCCTTCCCAGTAAATCCATTTGCTGTCCAGCATCTGCCGGGTTCCGTCGATGATGACTTCCGCTTCGGGGGCTGGCTTGGCCCCGACGTCGATGTTTTTATCTTGAGCCTGACAAGTAGCGGTGATTCCGAGCAGGACGGCGAAGAAAGTGGCTTTCATAGTGTGTTCACTAAACGTGCCTCCGGTCCTGCTTTTGACATTTTTTCAGGGGGCGGGATGGGCTTGCTTCAGGGCCTGCTCCAAGGCGCGCCAACCTAACATGGCGCACTTTACCCGCTGGGGGAATTGCCGGACTCCGGCGAAGGCGGCCATTTCTCCGAATTGGTCGAAATCGACCTCCGCGCTGCCGGTGACGATGTCATGGAAGTTCGCAATCAATCCGCGGGCGCCTTCCGGGCTGAGGCCCCCCGCTTTCCCGGTCATGACGCTGGCGGCGCTTTGGCTGATGGCGCAGCCCTGGCCATCGAAACTGATTTTTTGGATCGTGCCATCGTCGGCAAAGGTGACCCAGACTTCGATCTCGTCCCCGCAGGAGGGATTGACGCCCTCCGCATGGAACGCCGGGGGCACGGGCTGGGGTCCGTGGTTTTGCGGACGGCGCGCGTGTTCGAGGATGACCTGTTGATAGAGTTCGTCGAGCGGATTCATGCAAAATAGCGGCGGGTGTCGGTGAGGATTTCGCCAAGGCGGTCGATTTCCTCCTCTGTGTTGTAAAAATACAGGCTGGCGCGCGCCGTGCCGGGGAGCTTCAATTTCCGCATCAGCGGCTGGGTGCAGTGGTGTCCGCCGCGCAGCGCGAGGCCCCGGCCGCTGGCGAAGGTGACGAGGTCGTGCGGATGCACCCCGTCCATGATGAAACTGCTGAGCGCCCCGCGCTTCCCCTGCGGCCCGATTGCCCGCACGCCGTCAATCCGGTTCAGCGTGTCCACGAGGCGGGCGGTCAGGATTTCATCGTGCGCCGCGATGGCTTCCATGCCGAGGGCCGCGAGATAATCACAGGCGGCGGCGAGGCCGATGGCTCCGGCAATCGGCGGGGTGCCGGCCTCGAATCTGGCGGGGGCTTCACGATAGGTGCTGCGCTCGTATTGCACACTTTCTATCATCTCGCCGCCGCCATGGAAGGGGGGCATGTCAGCAAGGGCCTGGGCGGTGCCGTAGAGGGCGCCGATCCCGGTGGGGCCGCAGATTTTGTGGCCGGAGAAGGCGAGGAAATCGCAGCCCAGCTCCTTCACATTCACGGGGATGTGCCCCACGCTTTGGGCGCCATCCACCAAGGTGATGATGCCGCGGTTCCGCGCCAGGGCGCACCAATCCTCCGCCGGGGTGATGGTGCCGAGGGAATTCGAGATGTGCGGAAAAGCGAAGAGTTTCACTTCTTCGGTGAGGAGTCCGGGCACGGCGGCTTCATCGAGTGATCCGTCATCCCCCAGCACGGTCACAAAGCGCAGGGTGGCCCCGTGACGTTCCGCGGCCAGCTGCCACGGAACCAGATTGCTGTGGTGCTCCAGTTCGGTGAGGAGAATCACATCCCCGGGGCGCAGGTTTTTCCGGCACCAGGCGAAGGCGACCAGATTGATGGCTTCGGTCGTCCCGCGGGTAAACACGATCTCGGAATCCTCCGCCCCGATAAAGTGCGCCACCCGGCCCCGGGCTGCCTCGTAATGTTCGGTGGCCCGGGCACTCAGTTCGTAGAACCCACGGTGTACATTGGCATTGTCGTGCTCATAAAAGCGGGTCAGCGCCTCAATCACCACCTGCGGCTTCTGAGAGCTGGCGGCACTGTCAAAATAGAGCAGCGGTTCCCCGTTGTCCTGCACCTGGGTGAGAATGGGGAACTGGGCGCGCACGGCGGCCCAATCCGGGGAGGGGAAATTCATGACAAGGGAGCAAGAGAGCGGCGCGGGCGCTTGGCAATCCGGGAAATCAAAATTGCTTTCCGGGGACAGAGCGACCCGGCTCCGGTCCGGTAGCTTGTGCCTCCGAGCCAATGCCAGCGACCCTGACGTCAAGTGTGGCGCCGCCCCCTGAAGTGAGCCGGTTTTCAATCAAGCATGGGCGGGAGGAGTATATGAAAACGGAGCGCGGACTTTCAGTCCGCCCCGGCAGACCCGGCCTTTGCCTTCCCTTGCCCTGCTTTGCCGATGCTCCGGGGCGGACTGCAAATCCGCGCTCCGGGCGGGAACGGACCCGCGTCCGCCTAAAACCATCGGAAGAATTGTCCGCCGGCGGGCGTTCCTATCCTAAATAAACGCTTGCGGACAAGGGGTACCCTGCCTTTGTTGAGATTAGTTCTCAAAAGAATCTCCTATGGAATCACCTTCCCATGATCCAGCTTGTCACCTCCCCGGCTGCGCCTGCCTGCCCCTGAGCGCTTCGCTCCGCGGTGACCGGGTGGTAGTGCGCCATCTGGAGGGGAACGATTCCCAGCGGCTCAGGGAGTTGGGGTTCAATGAATCGGCAGAAGTCCGGATCGTCTGTGCCGGCAGCGCCGTGATCGCCCAGGTTCATGGCAGTAAAATTTGCCTGAGCCGCCGCATGGCCGAGGCGATCCTGGTGGTCCCCGCCTGAGCTTGTTTTTCAATTCCTCTTTGGATGAACCGGAAGTCTTCCCTTTCTGATTTGTTGCCGGGTGACTCGGCGATTATTCTCCGGCTGGCGGATGGCATCCCCAGCCTGACGCGGCTGAGGGAGTTGGGCCTGCTGCCTGGCACCAAGGTGCAATTCGTCCGCCGTGCGCCCATGGGAGATCCGGTGGAGATCATGATCCGCGGCGCCTTGTTGTCACTGCGGGGCACCGAGGCAGTCCAAATCGAGGTGGAGGCGTGCCGCTCATGAGCGAAGCCGGTTTGATTTACGCCTTGGTGGGCAATCCCAATTGCGGGAAGACCACGTTGTTCAATGCCCTGACCGGACTGAAGCAAAAGGTAGGCAATTACCCAGGCGTGACCGTGGAGCGGAAGGAGGGGGAGTGCTTCAGCCAGCATGGGTTGCGGATGCGACTGATCGACTTGCCTGGCGCCTACAGTCTGAACGCCCGGTCGCCCGACGAAGCCATTCTGCGCGATGTCCTGCTGGGACGCCGCAAGGATACCCCACGTCCGGACCGGATTGTATGTGTAGTGGATGCCTCCAATCTGGAGCGGAATCTCTATCTCTTTACTCAAATTCTGGAGTTGGGTCTGCCGGTGATCCTCGTGTTGAATATGGTGGATGTGGCCGAAAAATCCGGGATGCGTTTTGAAGTGCAGCGCCTCGCGGAACGGTTCGGCGTCCCGGTGGTCCCCATGGTGGCCAGCCAGCGCAAAGGGATGGTGGAATTGAAAGTGGCCATGAGCCAAGCCGACCTGCCCGCGCCCAAACCGCTGCTGAATGCCATGCCGGTGCCGGTGCGCGGAGCCCTCCTCCGCAGCCGCGAAACCCTCGCCGGGGCCGGCGTCGTGAGTAGCACCGCCTCCCCACTGGAGCCGCTCTATCTGATTTCAGGGCACGATCCCTCGCACTACGGGCTGGATCCGAAATCCATCACCATCATCCAATCTGCCCGGGAACAGCTCGAACGCGAAATTCCGGGCTGGGAAGACCGTTTGGTGGCCTCCCGCTACGATGCCATCCACGAAGCCGTCCGCGACATCGTGCACCGGCCGGATGAAGCTTCTGCCACCCTGACCGACCGGCTGGACTCCGTGCTGCTGCACCGCTTTTGGGGCTGGGTCTTTCTCATCGGAACCCTGTCCTTTTTATTCTATCTGATTTTCTCCGTGGTGGAGTTTCCCATGGGGTGGATCGAATCCGTCTTCCAGTGGCTGGAGCAGGCCGTCACCGGATGGATGGCGGCAGGGGATCTGCGCGATTTGATCACCGACGGTGTGCTGGCCGGAGTCAGCGGGGTGCTGATTTTCCTGCCCCAGATTCTCATCCTGTTCTTTGTGATCGGCTTCATGGAGGACACCGGCTACATGGCCCGCATCGCCTTCCTGATGGACCGGATCATGAGCCGCGTCGGCCTGACGGGAAAAAGTTTCCTGCCGCTGCTGGGCAGCCACGCTTGTGCCGTCCCGGGCGTGATGGCCACGCGCACCATTGATAGTCCGCGGGACCGCTTGATCACCATTTTGATCGCTCCGCTGGCCTCGTGCTCGGCGCGTTTGCCGGTTTATCTGCTGCTGATCGCCGCTCTTGTTCCCCAAGGGACCGTGTCCGCCTTGACCAAAGCGGTGATCCTCCTCGGACTCTATGGTCTTGGCATTGGCGGAGCGTTCTTTTTTGCCTGGCTCTTCAACAAAAAGCTCCTTCCGGGAGCGGCCTCGGCCATGATCCTGGAACTGCCCGGCTATAAAATGCCGTCGTTTGCCTCCATCATCCGGCAAACGCTGAACAACGCGTGGATCTTCGTCCGACGGGCCGGCACGGTCATTCTGGGCCTGTCCATTCTCCTGTGGGCCGCCTCCACCTATCCTAAACTGGAAGGCGGGACCAAATCCGAAGCTCTCGCGCACAGTGTGGCCGGGCGGATGGGTCATGCCATCGAGCCGGTCATCAAGCCGATGGGAGCCGACTGGAAAATCGGCATCGGCCTGGTCGCCTCCTTCGCCGCCCGCGAAGTTTTTGTCAGCACCATGTCGGTGGTTTACAGCGTGGAGGATGACGAAGCAGCGGATGAGGATGCCGCGACCCTGAAACTCCGCGACCGCCTGAAGCAGGAAACCTGGCCCGACGGCCGCCCCGTTTACACGATTTCGCTCTGCCTCTCCATGATGGTCTTTTACGCCTTCGCCATGCAATGCCTGAGCACCATTGCCGTGGTCCGCCGCGAAACCCAAAGCTGGAAATGGCCGCTTTTCCAACTCGCCTACATGACCGGTACGGCGTATCTTCTGGCCGTCGCGGTTTACCAAATCACCCGGCTTTTCCTGTCATGAAACTTAAAAAGTTGAAAGTTGATGGTTGAGTGTCAGAACCTGAACCCTTTGCGCCATTCAAGCGATTCATCCTGAAGGTGATCGTCCCAAGACACGAAACCTGCCTGGAATCAGCCTCTCAACTCTCAACCTTCAACTCTCAGCTTCCCATTTAGCATGAACGAATCCTGGCAAAGCATCGCGGCCCTTGGGGTGGTCGCCCTCGCCGCAGGCATCTTTCTCTGGAAATCCCTGCGGGGCCGCAAGTCCGGCTGCGGCACCGGATGCGATTGCCCAAAAGCCGGGAAGGCAGGGCTTCCTAAATAGTGAACGGGCGTGCACCGTGCTGGAACGCTCTGAATGGCCCTTGCTTGGGCTGATCCGATTTCAACCGTCTTCCGGTCGGTCATACCAATCTTGTATCAGGATCAACTGCCTGCGGAATTCAAAATGCGCGCCGCTGCGCTTTTGGGCGGATTCCAGGAGGGCGACGGCCCCTGCCATAAAATCCTCGCCATTGATCCGGAAGTCCGTGGCCGCCTCCTCCGGTGGGTCCGAAACCGTGACCAGACGCACCGCGCAAAACCCCGTCGCCTCCATCAGGGGATTCATGATGTGGAAGAGGTCCGTGAACAAACAACAATCGCACCCGGGAGGGTGTCCGGAATTCACGGAAGTGTCCGGCGGAGCCGAAGTCGTAAATTTGGTGGGTCCAAGCAAAACCCTCCGCCACCTTTTTCTACCGTCCTGCATAGGGTAGGGGCTTTCAATACAGGTGCAGCGCTCCGGCTTGATCCGAAGGCTGTCGAGAAAGACAGGCAGATCAAATTTTATCCAATCGGAGAACCCATGCTGAACTGCTTTGCGCATGGTGTCTGCTTGAGCGTGCTGATATTCAAAAACCGGGGGAAACGCGAAGGTGTGGCTGATTTCAATCGTTGTGACGGAATTGGTGCCTTGGCCATCATCCAATGGGGTATGGTTTACGAAGCCTGGTTTCAGCCTTAAGCCGCAGGATGGCAAGGTTACATAACCATCGAGCACCAAGGACAGATGACCGTGGTCTGTCAGGCATTTAGCCAGTTCCGAGGTGAGATCGGGTTCCTCTTCCCAGGAGTGGGTTTCAGAGCTGAATGCGACTTTGAATTTTGCCCCGGTGCTGGGATTCCCTGATGGAATGATACCAGGAATACCCCAATCCAAATGGCCACTTGAGGGAACACGCCTTTGCAATCCAGCGCGCCAATTTTTGAACCAGCCAAACATAAAGGCTTAACCTTTCACCTGGGCCGTGGAGAGGACGGGCTGGATGTGCTGCTCGGAGACCAGCGTGACCATGAGATTGTTGACGAGGGCGGCCCGGCTATTGTTATCGAAGGTGACGACGCCGTCGGCTTCGAGTTTTCGGAGGGCCATCTCCACCATGCCGACGGCTCCGTCGACGATCATCTGGCGGGCGGCGATCACGGCCTGGGCCTGCTGGCGGCGGAGCATGGCCTGAGCGATTTCCGGGCTGTAGGCGAGGTGGCTCAGCTGGGTCTCGATGATCTCGATCCCGGCGAGGGCGGCGCGTTCCTGGACTTCCGTGCGGAGTTTGGTGGCGACTTCGGCCTGATGGCTGCGCAGGGCGATTTCGTCAGGGGTGTGAGGCTCGTAAGGATAGTGGCTGGCCAGATGGCGAAGCGCGGTTTCGCACTGGATGTGGATGAATTCGCGGTAGTTCTGCACTTCAAACAGGGCCTTGGCGGTATCGACGACTCTCCAGACGATGACGGCCCCGATCTCGATGGGATTGCCCTGAGCGTCGTTCACCTTCAGTTGCGGGCTTTGGAAGTTATTGACCTTGAGGGAGATGGTTTGTTTGCCGGCCAGGGGATTGGCGAACCAGAAACCGCTCTCCCGCACCGTGCCGATGTATTTTCCGAAAAAAGTGAGGACCCGGGCCTCATTGGGGCCAACGATGAAGAGACCTTTGAAGCCGAGGATTGCCGCGAGGATGACGAACGGGAACAGCAGAGGAATGCCTTTGGCAAGGAACATGCCGAAAAACAGCAGTCCGCTGGAAAAAATCAAAGGGACGAGACCCTGCATACAGATGGCGCGGTGCTCTTTCATGGGCCAGGAATAGAACAGGCCTGGCGGAAATACAACGGAGGGCATGGGGGCGGCGTCCGTCTCCGCAGCGCCTTTCAGTCTGGGGCACTGAGGGTCAAGGGAAAGCCGCCAGTGCGCTCCGGGGCCAGTGTGACGCATTGGGCGCTCCCGGGCGCGGTTGGCTTCCTCTGAAAACTAATCCTGCCCCAGCTTTTTGCCGATGGCTTTGAGGTAGTCGTAACCGTAGAGGCCGGTCTTGTGGCCATCGCTGAAGGCGAAGGCGACGGCGTAGCCGCCCACGATCTGCCAGGCGGTGGCGCGGACCCCGGGGAATTCCGTGCGGTCGTCGCCGCCGATTTTCTGACCGAGGAGATCGCGTTCTCCGGCAGTTTCGGCGCTGGGGGACCAGGCGCGGAGGCGTTCCATCGGATAGTAGTTTTCGCTGCCATCGCTCCAACGGATGGCGATTTCATCTCCGATGGACTGGATATCAGTGGGGCTGAGCATGGGGTGTGGTGCGCTGGATTGTAGAGTGGCGCAAGGGGAAGGCCTGGGGGCCCGTGTGGGTTGGAGATTGCGTTTATTGTGACTGGGGAGCAGTGATCCACCTGCGTACCATTGCCCCGGTGAAAGAGCCGATGATTCCCAGGAGCAAGGCGGGGGCAGGCCAGATCAAGGGGCCTCCCGTGTCGCCAAGCAGGCCCGCGATGTGAAACAGGAGGAAGGGCAACAAACAGCCTCCTGTCAGGCAGCCTGTCAGTTGGGCATGGCGAACGAGGAGAGATGGTGCTGGCGCAGTGGAGTCAGGGTTGCGCTGCCGCATCCTGCTGGGCCGGGGTTGTTCGAAACCCCAACGACTCCACGTTACTCCAGCGTCACGTTGAGATCTGGGATCGATTTGGCGAATTTGGTGGCGGAGGCGGGGGTGACGCGGGTTTTCCAGAGGTAAACCTGGCGCAGCTTGCGGAGAGGAGTCAGGGACGTGAGGGCGGTGTCGCTGACGTTGGTGCTGTGGAGGTTGAGATAGGAAAGGTTCGTCAGCGTCTTAAGGTGGGCCACCCCGGCGTCCGTAATGGCAGTGTTGTTCAGGTTCAGCCAGGTGAGGCGCGGGAACTTGCCGATGGTGGTGAGGGCTTCGTCGGTGATCTTAGTGTCGCTGAGATCCAGTTCCGAGATGTTGCCAGCAATGGGGAGGAGGGTGGTGATTTCCTTGTCCGTGACCATACTGGCCCCGGAGACCCATTCGACGCGGAGCAGCGGACTGTCGGTGACGACGGAAGTGACAAGAGCCCCGAGCTTTCGCACCGCCTCTTTGGCGGCTTCCGGGGCGGGACCGGCTCCAGCGGCGAGCGGGTCGGCGGCTTTGGCTGGTTTTTTGACGACCGCAGCTCCGGCCCCGTCATCGGCTCCTTTCCAATCGCCGAAAGAAGCGCCTTCGATGATCCATTGTTTGATCAGTTCGCTATCATCAAAGCCGAGGAGCTTGCCTTTATCCTTGGGGGGCATCACATCCTCGTGATCGGGCGGGAGCAGGATACGCTGATAGACGGAGCTTTTATCAGGGTCACCGGCCACGACGGCATCGCCATCGGCCCCGCCTTTCATGATGCTGCCGGCTCCATCCAGACGAAGGCGGCCTTTGGGTTCCACCATTTTACCGGCGGAGTCCTTGTGAGGGGCGCGGTGGCAATCCACGCAGCTTTTGGCGAGGATGGGCCAGACCTGGGTGCGGAAATTGACGGCGGCACCAGCTGGGAGGACGGCGAGCAGGAGGAGGGCAGAAAGGGTGAGCTTCATAGCGGAGGGAAAGAAATAGGCCCCATACGGCCTACGGGACGGATGGGGCCTATCGGAAATGCAAGGCGGCGGGAA
>CAIZWU010000073.1 GCA_903936775.1 uncultured bacterium
AAAAAAATCTTCGCTCTGCCTTTGATGGCAGCCCTCGCGTTTGGATTCACTTCCTGCGGAAGCAAGGAAGGCGCCAAAGCTACTTCCTCCTCCATTAAAGTTTCCGGATCCAATACAATGGCTCAGGAGGGAACCGCTTGGGCAGAAAACTTCGCCGGTGCCAAAGTCTCAGTAGCTGGGGGTGGTTCCGGGATTGGAATCGGAGAGCTTACCGAAGGCCGCATCGATATCTGCACCAGCAGCCGTCCGATGAAGCCCGAGGAAAAAGCCAAAATCAAGGAAAAGCAGGGCAAAGAGCCGGTGGAATTTGTCGTCGGTTATGATGCCCTCGCCGTCTTCGTCAATCCCGGCAACCCCCTCAACGAAATTTCCATGGACCAGCTCAAGGAAATCTACTGGGAAGGCGGCAATGTCACAAACTGGGAACAGGTGGGTCCTGGCGGACTGACCGGTCCGATCACGGTGCTGGGACGCGAAAACACCTCCGGCACCTATGAGTTCATCCACGACGCCGTGGTCGGCAAAAGTGCTACCGGCGAAAAGCAGAAGTTCCGCGGAAACATCTCAGCTCAGAGCAGCTCCCAGTCGATCATCGACAACCTTGCCACCGTGAGTTCCTCCATCGGTTATGACGGGATGGCTTTCAAGAATGACAAGGTGAAGTGGCTGTCGGTGTCCAAAAAAACCGGCGAACCTGCTGTTTTGCCGGATGCCAATGATGCCCGCAGCGGCAAATACCCGCTCGCCCGCAAACTATACCTCTACACCGTCGGCGAACCGACCGGAGCGACCAAGGAATTTATTGACTTCGCCCTGTCTGAAGCCGGACAAAAACTTCTTGCTCAGACCGGATACGTATCGCTTAAGTAAGCCTTGTGGGACAAGCGCACTTCCGTGCGCTTGTCCCCTTCCCCCCTTCCCCAATCAGCCTGCATGAGCCAAACCCCCAGCCGCAGTTGGCGAGCCATTCTCTCCACTGCCACCGACAAGATTGAGAAACCCATCGAGTTACTGATCAAGGCTTGTGGCTTGAGTTCCATCGTGTTGGTCGCGGCCATCTTTTTCTTCGTTTTCTGGTACGCCGCTCCCTTGCTGCCCAAAATCGATTGGTTCGGTCACGACGGCTTTTTCACCTCCACCAACTGGCATGCCAAGGAGCGTGAAGGCGCTACCTATGGGGTCCTCGCCATGATCGTGGGGAACTTTGCAGTAGCCGCAGTGGCCATGATCATTGCCATCCCCCTCGGATTGGCGGCGGCAGTTTACATCAGTGAATTTGCGGGCCCCCGGGCCAAGGAATGGTTCAAAGTCAGCATCGAAATTCTGGCCGCCATTCCCTCGATTGTCTGGGGTTTCATCGCCATCACCATGATCGGGCCTCTGCTGATCAAATACGCCGGAGCCACCATGGGAGCCAATCTTCTCAACGGAGGCATCGTGCTCGGATTGATGAGTGTGCCCCTGATCGTCTCCCTCGCGGAAGACTCCCTCCGCGCCGTGCCCGACAGTTTCCGCGAAGCCGCCATGGCCCTTGGCGCCAATCGTTGGGAAATCGTTTACCGGGTGCTGTTTCCAGCCGCCCGCAGTGGCCTGATGGCCGCCTGCATGCTGGGCGTGGGCCGCGCCATCGGTGAAACCATGGCCGTGCTCCTGGCCACCGGAAACAAGAACCAGATCCCCACGTCCTTCACAGATCCCATCACTACCCTGACGGCCACCATTGCCAGCGAAATGGGGGATGCCGAGGCTGGAAGCCCCCACTCCCAGTCGCTCTTCACGATCGGCCTGCTGTTGCTGGTGATCACCTGTGCGATCAACCTGACGGCCAACCTCTTCATCCGGGGGAACAAGCGTAAATCCGCTGCCTGACATGCCTGACTCAAATCCATTTTCCCCCAGCCCCTACGAGCTGAACAAAGAGTCCCGCGCCACCTTGGCCGAATGGACGACTTTCAGCATCTCCGTAGCTTTGCTGATCCCCGTGGCGCTGATCCTGACCATGATTGCGATCAAGGCAGCACCCGCCATTTCATGGCCCTACCTTACCGGTGACGTTTCCCGCTCCGGAGCCGCCGGTGGCATCTGGGGGCCCCTGATGGGAACGTTCTACCTGACCATGCTCTGTCTTGTCATTGTAGCTCCCATCGGCGTCCTCGCCGGCATCTACATCAACGAATATGCGCCGGATAATAAGTTCACCCGCTCCATCATGGTGGCGGTGACGAGCTTGGCGGGGGTCCCCAGTATTGTCCACGCCCTCTTTGGTCTCGGAGCCTTTGTCGCCACCATGGGAATGCCCAAAGGGCTGCTCACGGCAGCCATGACCTTGTCCGTGATGACCCTGCCCGTAATCATTACCAGCACCAGGGAAGCACTTTCGGGAGTGCCCAAGAACTTCCGGGAAGCCTGCTGGAATCTGGGCGCGTCCCGCTGGCAGACCATTCGCACCATCGTACTGCCTAACTCTTTCGGCGGTATCCTCACCGGGGTCATCCTTGTGATTGCCCGCGCCGCCGGGGAAACCGCCCCGATCATGTTCATGGGCGCAGTCATGTGGCTGCGGATTGCCCCTTCCGGGCCGGAACGCCTCATGCCCTATGGATTGAATGATGAATTCATGGCGCTCTCGAATCACCTGAACCTCATCTCCAAGGACATTCCCGGTATGCCGGAGGAAATGAAGTTCGGCAGCGCCCTCGTGCTGCTGACCCTGATCCTTTTCATCAACGGCATCGCCTCCCTGGTCCGGCTGCACCTGCGCCGCCGCAAGCGCTGGTAGATCCCCCTCCCATGTCTCCTGATAGTTCCATGCAACCAACTCACCTTGAGTTCCGCGACCTCTCTGTCTGGTATGGGCAGAGCAAGGCACTCGACGAAATCACTTTTTCCGTGCCCCGCCACAGTGTGATCGGCATCGTCGGTCCCGCCAACAGCGGCAAGTCCACCTTGTTGAAAACGATCAACCGGACGCTCGAATTCATCGACATTGCCAAAACCGGGGGCGATGTCCTCGTGGATGGCCAGAACGTCAAATCCATCAGGAACGTTTACTCCCTGCGCCGCCGCATCGGCATGGTTTTCCCTCTGCCGGTGGGCTTGCCCATGAGCGTTTATGACAACGTGGCCTATGCTCCCCGGCGCATGGGGATTCATGATAAAGCACAACTGGACGAACTGGTGGAAAACTGTCTCCGGGACTCCGTGCTCTGGGATGAAGTAAAGGACCGCCTCGACCTGCTGGGCACCAAACTTTCGGGCGGACAGCAGCAACGCCTGACCCTGGCCCGGGCCCTTTCCCTCGAACCGGAAATCCTCTGCCTCGACGAGTTTTCTATCGCCATCGACCCGGTCACGACCATGAAAATCGAAGAGGTCCTGATGCGGCTGAAGGAAAGGATGACCATCGTGCTCGTCACCAACCTCACCCAGCAGGCCCGCCGCATGGCCGATGCCGTCGCCTTCATCAATGCCTCCCAATTGATCGAGTGGGGTCCGACTGAGCAACTCTTCAACAATCCCGGAAAGGAACTGACCGGCCGCTATCTCAATGGCGAGTTCGGCTGATCCGCGCCGGTCCACCAGCGTCCCCAGCCCCATCCTTTTCCCTCTCCCTCATTTCACATGCAAGACGGCGTAAGCATTGACATCCGCGACTACAGCCTGTGGTATGGCAAATTCCAGGCCCTGCTCAGCGTTTCCACGCAGATCAAGCAGGGCATCATTACGGCGATGATCGGCCCCAGTGGCTGTGGCAAAACCACCCTGCTCCGCTCCTTCAACCGGATCAACGAACGATACGGAAATGTCAGCACTTCCGGACTGATCACAATTCTGGGCAAAAACATCCTGGACGAAGACGTCTCCGTAGCCTCCCTGCGGAAGCGGGTTGGCATGGTGTTTCAGCGCCCCAATCCGCTGCCCATTTCGATTTATGAAAATATCGTGTTTGGCATCAAGAGCCACACCCCCTCCCGCGAACGGAAGCGGGCCGACTTGGATGCCGCCGTGGAAAGTGCGCTCCGGGAAGTTTCCCTCTGGGATGCCGTCAAGGACTGCCTCGATGACCGGGCCACCGAACTGACATTGGAGCAGCAACAGAAACTTTGTATCGCCCGCCTCCTGCCGCTCAAGCCGGATATCATCCTGATGGATGAACCCTGCTCCGCCCTGGACGCTTCAGGCATCGAGCGCATCGAGGAATTGATCACAGAATTGAAGCGCACCTTCACCATCGTCATGGTCACCCACAACATGGCCCAGGCCCGCCGCGCCAGTGACGAATGCATCTTTATGCTGATGGGCGAAATCATCGAACATACCCGCACCCTCGATATGTTCATGAACCCCCAGCACGAAAAAACCGCCATGTATATCGAAGGCCGTTACGGTTGAGGCACCTGCGGATTCCCAGGACACTTTCCCACTTATCTGTTTTCCACCCCCCAGTTTCGACCTCATGAATCAGAAAAACCTCATCATCCAAGCGGTCGAAGACGCCATGGCGGCCTTCGACGAGGACATCCGGCGTATGGGCACCCTGGTTTTGGAGAACCTCCGGCTGGCCTCTGAAGGGCTGCTGCAGCGGAACACTGATCTATGCAACCGCGCCATCGCAGATGATGATGAAGTGAACCGGCTGGAAATAAAAATTGACCGCACTGGCGTGGAACTGATCACCCGGTTCGGGCCGGTGACCTTGAACTTCCGGCGCATCATCGCCAGCATGAAGGTTTCCACCGCCCTTGAACGCGCCTCCGATCACGCGGTCAACCTTGCCCGCCGTGGACGCAAACTCAACCTGCGTCCTCCGATCCCCGAGACGGCCCAGATCAAGGAATTGGCCGACCTCGCCTCGGCCCAGCTCCGGGACAGCATAGACGCCTATTGTGACGGCCAATTGCAGAATGCCCTGCGGATACTTTCCCGGGACACCGCCCTGGACCAAGCCTATGAAGCCTTCACCAAGCACATTGTCAGCCGGATGGAGACTGATAGTGCGCATGTGAAGGACTACGTGGACCTGCTCTTCGCCACCCGCTTCATCGAGCGGATCGGAGACCAATCCGTGAACATTGCCGAGGACACTGTCTACTACCTTACCGCCATGGATATCAGGCATGGGGGCGAACTCCCAGGCCCCCCCGGCGCTGCCGCCAGTTCCGGCCTGTAAATACCATGTGCCGGCTTTGTCACTTTTCCGTTACTGCCGCCCGCCCGGAAATCATCCTTTGTAACGGGAGATCCGGCAGCGTTTTTTACGCCGTATTTTATTTTCAACCCATCGTCCATTCCCATGCCTGAGCAACGCCACATCCTTTCCGCCGTGGAAGACTCCCTCGGCCGGCTCAATGCCCTCGTCTTTGAAATGGCTTCCATGGCCGAGCAGAACCTCGCCCACGCCATCCGCGGTCTGCTGGAGCGCAATGATGACCTCTGCAATCAAACCATCGCCGATGATGACGAAGTCGATGCCCTTGAAAAGAAAATTGACCAAGCGGGTCATGCTCTCATCCTGCGCTACTCTCCCATGGCGCGGGATCTCCGGCGCGTCATCACGTCCATGAAAGCCTCCACCGCCCTGGAGCGCGTTTCCGACCACGCGGTCAGCATCGCCCGCCGCGCCCGTATCCTCAACGCCCACCCACCCGTCATCGAGACCGCGCTGGTCCAGCCCATTTATGACCTCGCAGCCTCCCAGCTGAAACTGGCGGTGGACGCCTTCCATTTTGGTGACCTCGCCCTCGGACTGCGGATTGTGCAAAACGACGATCCTCTCGATATAGCGCACTACGAATTCATTGACCGCCTGACGGATGCCATCGCCAAAAACGGTGCCCAGGCCGCCGACTATGTGGCGTTGATTTTCATCACGCGTCTCCTTGAGCGCATTGGTGACCAAGCCGTCAATATCGCCGAAGACGCCATCTACCTTCTGACCGCCCAGGATATCCGTCACGGGGGCGGACTACCGGAAGAAGCAAGGTTGAAAAATGGCTGAGCACTGACCTGAGGCAAATACCGCCAAGAGAAGAATAAGCGGACGAAATATGGGAATACCCAACGGCGTATCAGTGGGATATTCTTCCCACTGTCTTACATGTCCCATCTTATCATCCCTTCCTCCCGCCGTCAGTTTCTCAAGAAATCTTCAGGTCTTGCCGCCGCTTCCGCCTTCGCGGGGATGTCCGTGCCTTTTGTCCACGCGGCTGAAAACAACACCGTCGATGTGGCGCTGATCGGGTGTGGAGGACGGGGCTCAGGCGCCGCCGCACAGGCCTTGAGCGTGGTCAGCCTCCCCACCAGGCTCACCGCCATGGCGGATGTCTTCGGCAATAAGCTCAATAGCAGCCTCAGCGCCCTCGAAAAAGAATTCGAAAATAAACCCGGACGCGTCAACGTTCCGGAGGAGCGGCGCTTCCTCGGTTTTGACGCTTACAAACAGGCCATGGATGCCCTGAAACCAGGCAGCATCGCTATCCTGACAACCCCGGTGGCCTTCCGGGCCCTTCATTTCAAGTATGCCATCGACCGCGGCCTCCATGTCTTCATGGAAAAGCCGGTTACCGCGGACGGTCCGACCTCCCGCCGCATGCTGGAGCTCGGGGAGGAAGCCTCCAAGAAAAACCTCAAAGTCGGAGTCGGCCTGATGGTCCGCCATTGCCGCGCCCGTCAGGAACTCTGGAAGCGCATCCAGGATGGCGAAATCGGGGACATCACCCACATGCGCAGCTACCGGATGCACGGACCAGTGGCTTCCGCCTTTTCCCTGAAAAAACCGGAAGGCCAGTCCGAAGTCATGTATCAAATCGAACGCTTTCACAGCTTCCTCTGGGCCAGTGGCGGTCTCTTCAGCGATTTCTATATCCATTTCATCGACGAAACCTGCTGGATGAAAAACGCGTGGCCGGTCAAAGCCCATGCGGTCGGCGGACGCCATTACCGCGGCGATTACATTGATCAGAATTTCGACACCTACTCCGTCGAATACACCTTCGAAGATGGCACCCAGCTCTTTTTCGACGGCCGCACCATGACAGGCTGCAAGCAGCAGCAAGCCAGTTATGCCCACGGCACCAAGGGGTCCGCCATTATCTCCTTCTCCGGTCACACCCCCGGCAAATGCCGTATCTTCCCCGACCAGCGCATGAAGCGCGGCACAGAGCTCTGGGCCTTCCCCGAAGGCGAACCGAATCCCTATCAAACGGAATGGGACGACCTCGGGGCCGCCATCATCAATGATACCCCCTACTCCGAAGTCAAACGTGGGGTGGAGGCCAGCATCGTCACCAGCATGGGCCGCATGGCTGCCCACACCGGACGCGACGTCACCTTCGACCAGATGCTGAATTGCCCGCACGAATTTGCTCCGGGAATCGCCACCCTCACGGCCGATGGTCCTGCCCCGGTCATGCCCGACGCCACCGGGCACTACCCCGTACCGGAACCCGGCATCAAGCTCGACCGGGAATACTGAGCATGATTCCCCTCCTCCGTTATCTGCTGGGCGCGGGCTTGATTCTTGCCCTGCACGCCGGGGCGGAGGAGCCACTGCGCCGGTATCTCTACGCCGCGACTCCTGACGGAGCCCAATTTGAGACCGGCTCGGGCGAAGGCCTCCTGGTTTTTGATATCGATCACGGTTTCAAACTGGTTCGGAGAATCGGGGGCTTGTCGCTCCAAACTGGCACCCGCGGGCTGACAGGCTGTACGGCGACCCATTCCCTCTACTATTCCACCACTGGCCAAGGCATGGGCCGGCTTGATCTGGAGACGGACAAGGTGATCTGGGAAACCAAACTTTCGGCGGGCTGCGACCGCTCCAGCGTCCTGCCCGATGGGAGCAAAGTATTTGCTCCGACCGGATGGTGGGACAAAGGAGAAACGGGGGGATTCATCGTGGTCGACGGGACGACCGGCAAAGAACTGGAACGGATTCCCATCGGTCAACAGGCTCACAACAGCATCATGAGCCCTGATGGCAGCCGTCTCTTCCTCGGCACCACCACCACCCTCACGGTGCTGAATCCGCGAAACGGCAAAGTGCTAAAACAGATCCATGATGTAGGCGAGGCCGGAGTGTTTCCCTTCACCTTCAATCACGACCTCAGCCTCGCCTACGTCTGTCTAGGTCAACATGTCGGATTTGACGTGGTGGATCTCGCCGCCGGCCGGGCCATCCACCGCGTCCTCGCGGGTGAGGCCCCCATCGCCCACCGCACCCACGGGGCCGCTCTCACGCCGGATGAGAGCGAACTCTGGATCAGCGATCAGATCGGAAAGAAACTCTTCGTCCTTGACGCCACCAAAATGCCTCCGGTGGCAAAAAGCAGCGTGGCATTGAGCGTCGAGGGGCACGGTTGGGTAAATTTCAGCCTTGATGGGGCTTATGCCTGGAGCCACGCTCCAGAGGTTTTTGACGCCCGGACCAAAAAAGTCGTCGCCACCCTGCGCGATGAGTCGGGGAAACCGTTTGGCAGTTCCAAGCTGATTGAAGTTCAGATGAGGGGCTCCAAAGTCATCGCAGTCAGCAACGAATTTGGTTTGGGCCGCAAAAAATAATGTACCAGACCGGTGGTGGACTCACCCATCTTCCGAAGCCCTGCCCGGGTCCGATTGACACACGCCCGGGTACCGCCTACCAAAACGGCGAGTCATGTTGAAAATTATCGTCCTCGGCAGCGGCAGCGCGGGTAATTGCGCCCTCGTCTGCACCGGAACATCGCGTGTTCTGATCGACGCCGGACTGAGTGCCACAAGGTTGCTGGAACGTCTCGCCGCATGTGGCGTGGAGCCAGACTCCCTCTCCGGAATCTTCATCACCCATGAGCACGGGGACCACTGCAAGGGGCTGGAAATTCTCACCAAAAAGTTTCCACTGCCCATTCTCTGCAATGCCCGGACGCGCGAAATGCTGCGGCCAACCCTGAAATCGGAGAAACAGTGGCAGATCATCCCGGGGCACGGCTGCTTTGAATTTGCTGGCTTGGAAATCGAGACCTTTTCCGTGCCCCACGATGCCGCTGATCCGGTCGGTCTCGTGCTGCGCCATCATGATTCTTCCCTGGGAATCCTCAGTGACGTGGGCCACGCCACTGCCGTGATCCGTCAAAAGCTCCGCGATCTGGATACCCTCTTCATCGAGGCCAACTACGATTCTGGCCTGCTCGATCTGGATACGAAGCGCCCCTGGTCCACCAAGCAACGCATCCAGGGGCGGCACGGCCACCTTTCCAACGATCAAACCGCCAGTCTGATCTCAGAAGTCCTGACCCCCCGGCTGGAACGGGTGCTCCTGGGCCACCTCAGCCAGGACTGCAACTCGCCCGACCTCGCCACCGCTGCCGTCCGCAGTGCCCTCGCCGCGCAGCAACGGGAGGATGTCATCGTCAGTTGTGCCACCGCCCACGAGCCCACCCCTTGGTTTCCAGTCCGGCTGCGCCGCCCGGTTCTGCCCGCGATGCCCCCAACCGTCATGAATGCCGCTTGGCAACAATTGGACCTGTTTTAATCCCCCTCCGTCAAACTGTTCAGAGGGAATCTGTCCTGCGTCCATTCCCCAGGTTTAAGGTTGTCAGGAAACAGGATATATTCTACATGTATCGTATCTTATCGTTTCCCGGATTCGATCCGCTGATCTCAGGGTGAATCCTGAGCTTCCCTTTACCAGGCGTTGCCCATGAATGCGTTCTATGCCGACCCCGCCGTGAGGCAGCGGTTGGTTGAGTTCATGGGAGGAGACACCCTGAAGAGTGCCACTGCGGTTTATCTAACCCATTCCGATGGCTGCCAATTCCAGCGGTCCTGCCTGCATCCCCCAAGAGATCTGCCCTGTTTTCTGGACGAGGAACTGGATATTGCGCGGTCCCTTGCCGATCATGGCTCCCTTCTGCTCCATCTCGACGTGGAGTATGTGAATTTTGACGCTCCCGGCGAAGCGTTTTTGGACCCATGGCGTACGTTTGACCTTCAGGAACCCGTGGTCCGCGCGGTGGAGGCCCTTCTGCTCGGATGGGGCATTGTCCCGCTGCATCTGATCACCGGCCAAGGACATCATTTTGTCTGGCGGGTCCGGCTGGATTCGGAGACCGCCAACCGGCTCGCAGCCATGAGCCCGGCCCCGGATTTGATCGAAGCCTGCATGGCCCGGCGCGGCCCGGGGATCGGTGCCTCCATCACCCACCGCCAACAAAGTGCATTTGCAGGAATTTCGCTTTTGATGGAGTTCCTCGCCCAGCGGATCAAATGGGAGGCGGCACCCCTGAGCACATTACCTGTGGAAATTACGGCAGTACACGTCGGTCCCTGTGTCAGCCGGCAACGTGAAATGATCTCCATCGATATCTCCGAGTATGGGGATCCTCTGGTCACACGGATGATCCGGATGCCGTTCACCCACTACGTGAAACCATG
>CAIZWU010000074.1 GCA_903936775.1 uncultured bacterium
AAACCCCGCGAGATCACCTGCCGCACCCCACCGGGCCGGTCGTGATAATGAAAGACCACCAAGCGCACCCTTCCTCCCTCCAGCAATCCCGGCCCGTCGTCAAGGCAGCGCCCCTTGTCCCGGTGCGGTGAGTTTTGTGGCCAGGCATTTGCCTTTGTCATTTCCCCAACCCCTGCCCTGTTGCGCTTCCTTTTCCCCCGATGAGTTCCCTGTCCCATCCCGCTGGCATCACCACTCTGCACCGGCTGAGCCCGGAGGCCTGGCCGGCCCTTGAGAAATCGCTCGAGAACATGAGCCGCGATTGTCCGGTAACGCTGATCCTGCCCTGTCATGTGCGGGAGCTGGGGACCGAAGCCCTCGCCGGGATCGTGCAGGAATTGGCGGGCGCGGCATGGGTGAAACGCATCGTAATCGGACTCGACGGCGCGGAACATCACGAACTGGCCAGTGCCCGGGAATGTTTTGCCGCCCTGCCCCGGGAAACCTCGTTGCTGTGGACGGGAGCCCCGGCGGTGCGGGAGCTGGAAGCCCAACTGCAAGCCGCCGGCCTGACGATGGCCCCGTCCGGAAAAGGAAGGAATGTCTGGCTCTGTGCGGGCCTCGCCCTGGCCGGAAATCAGAAACCCGGGGTAGTCGCGATCCACGACTGTGATATCAAAAATTACTCCCGCGAGCTGCCCGGCCGGCTCTGCCATCCGCTGCTGGACCAGCAGTGGGGTTTTCGCTTCAATAAGGGATTCTATTCACGCCACAGCGACCGTCTGCATGGCCGCCTGCAAAGGCTTCTCGTGCGTCCACTGCTGAGGGCCATGGAATTGCGGGCCGGCCCGCTGCCGATGCTCCAATTTCTCTCGGCCTTCCGCTACCCTCTCGCTGGGGAATCGGCCATGGATACCGCCTTGCTGCGGAAGGTGAATCTGCCTTCCACCTGGGGGCTGGAAATCGGCCTGCTGGAAGAAGTCAGGCGGCAGCTTTCCCCTCGGTCGGTCTGCCAGACGGAACTCTGCGCCGCCTACGATCACAAACACCATGAGCTCTCGCCGGAAGACCCCGGCAGCGGGCTGCACCGGATGGCCCGCGAAGTATCCGCCACCCTGCTGGCCACCGTTTCCGGAGGCACCTATCCGTGGCGTGAACAGATCGTGGAAACCTGGCAGGAGCTCACTGCGGATGCCCTGCGGCACGCCGCTGCGGAGGCCTCGCTGAATGGATTGTCCCATTTTATTGAACAGGAATCGCTGGCCGTGCTCACCTTCGGCAAAGCCCTGCAGGCCGCCGTGGAGGAACCCGCCCCCCCTTCCCTGCTGCCTTCGTGGGACGCGGCGGAGCGGGCACTTCCGGGCGTCTTGCAGCAATTGGAACAGGCTGTCCTCACGGGATCGTAAAAGTATCAGAACCGGTAGGCCACCGATCTTGCCGGAGGTGGCAACGCTTCGTAAGCTTGTGCCTCGGTCCACCGTATTTCCGACACTCTATGTTACGCAATCTTGCCTCCACCGGGGCCGCACTCACCGTGCTGGCCGCTTCCGCCTTCGCCCAACCGGGCCCTCCTCCGATGCCCGCCGCGGCCCCGACCCTGCAAATGCTGGCCGGGATTACCGACTGGACTTCCCTGTTCGACGGCAAATCACTCGCCGGCTGGGTGGGCGGTGGCTACGAAGTGAAGGATGGAGCCATCACCTGCACCCCCAAGGGCAGCTTCCTCCGCACTGAAAAGGAGTATGCCGACTTTGTGCTCGAACTCGAGTTCCAACTGCAACCCGGCTCCAATAACGGAATCGGCGTGCGATATCCCGGCAGCGGCGATGCCGCCTACGAGGGCATGGAAATCCAAGTGCTGGATGACCGCCACGAGAAGTATCACAACGATAAATTCCAGTTGGCCCCCTACCAGCATCATGGCTCCGTCTATGGGATCGCGGCATCGATCCAGGCGGAAAAGAACCTGCTGAAACCGGTGGGCGAGTGGAACAAGCAGACCCTGCTGGTGATCGGTGATCACATCAAAGTCATCCTGAATGGCGAAACCATCACCGACACCTACATTGGTGGACTAGAGCCCATCGATAAAAAGGAACACCCCGGCCAGAAACGCACGAAAGGTTATATCGCTTTCTGCGGACATGGCGATTTCGTGGCCTACAAAAATATCCGGGTGAAGGATTTCTCCCCGCCCGCACCGTTGCCCGGCACGGCTCCCAACACCCCTCCCGCCGGATTCACGGCGCTCTTCAATGGCCAGGACCTGGCGGGTTGGCAGGGTCTCCCCGCCGGCCCCAATGACAATCCCTTCAAGCGTGCCGGCCTTTCCCCGGAGGAACGCACCAAAGTGCAGACGGCCGCCAATGAGGTCATGAAAGCGCACTGGAAAGTGGAGGCCGGAGCCCTCGTTTTTGATGGCAAAGGTTCCAGCCTGGCCACCGCCAAACCTTACGGGGACTTCGATTTCTACGTCGATTGGAAAATCCCCGCCACCGCCGACAGCGGCATTTACCTCCGGGGCACCCCGCAGATCCAAATCTGGGACCCGGCCAACCCGGCCCAATTCCCCAATGGCAACCAGAAGGGTTCCGGCGGGATGTGGAATAACAAAGGTCCCGGCAAAGATCCCCTCGTGCTGGCCGACAAACCGTTGGGCGAGTGGAATACCTTCCACATCCGCATGATCGGCGAAAAGGTCACCATTCATCTCAATGGCAAGCTGGTGGTGGACGGATCGCCCCTGGAAAATTACTGGGCTCCCGGGAAACCCCTGCCGCGTTCCGAACAAATCGAACTGCAGAACCACGGCAACAACCTATGGTTCCGCAGCCTGTATGTGCGCGAGCTGCCTTATTGACTGAAGTTGGGCCGGCGCCCTCCGGGAGCCGCCCCCCAGTATTTCAACCAACCGAAAAAGGGCTGCCTCCGTCATGGAGGCAGCCCTTTGATTTTCGTCTGGAGCGACGCTGGAACCGGAAGGAAACGAAAGGTGCCGGCGCTTTTCCAAAGGATGGCAGTGATCAGTGAAGTGCTCTGGGAACGATATCCACAATCTTCTTGATGGCGTCGGCCGAGTGCTTGTTGGCCACCAGCAGAGCATCTGCGGTCTGGACAATGATGAGGTCCGTCACGCCAAGGAGGGAGATATTTTGCCCGGCGGTGCTGAACACGATATTGCCGTGGGAATCGATCTGGGTGACCGGCTGGTTCGTGGCATTTTCGCAGTCATCGGTCGGCAAATACTTGCCCACGCTGATCCACGAGCCCACGTCGTCCCAGTCGAAGGTGGCTTCGAGGTTCAGCACGCGGCCCGCTTTTTCCATGAGGGCATAGTCGATGGAAATCTGGGGAAGGTTGCCGAACTGGGCATCGATGGTGGCCTTGAGATCCTTGGTCTGGCGGATCTCCGCGACAAATTTGGCCAGTTCCGGACAGTGACGGCTCAGGCCGGCCATGACCGCGGAAACGCTCCAGATGAACATCCCGGCATTCCACGAAAAATTCCCCTGACGCAGGAAGTCCTCGGCGAGGTCCGGATTCGGTTTTTCGCGGAAGCGGGATACCTCGTAAACCACGGTATCCTCGGCACCGCTAATCTGGGCCCGGCGGCCGCGCTCGATATAACCATAACTGGGGCAGGCCCAGGTGGGCTTGATGCCGATGGTAACGAGCGCCTGGGATTGATGGGCGACCTTGACGGCACCGGCCATGCAGGTGCGGAAGGATTCCTCGTCCTGGATGAGCTGGTCGGCAGGCAGGACCAGCATGACAGCATTGGGATCACGGGCGGCCACCCAGCCAATGCCGAGGGCGATGGCAGGGGCGGTGTCCCGTTTAGCGGGTTCGCAGAGGATGTTTTCAGCCGGCAGGGCATCGCCGAGAATGGCGCGGACTTCGACTTCCTGTTCCCGGTTGGTGAGAATGAGGATATTTTCCCGGGGGACGAGGCCGTCGAGCCGGTGCATGGCCTGTTCCAGCAGGGTCTTGCCTCCAAAGAGCTGCAGCAGCTGTTTGGGCCGGGTGTCACGGCTGAGGGGCCAGAAGCGGCGTCCGCTGCCTCCAGCAAGAATGACAGCGTAGGTGGATGGGGTAGTCATGGAAAAAAGGGAAAGCTCAGCATTCTGGTGCATGGCGCGCGGAGGGATTGCAATACTGAAAAGCCGCCACGCAGGATTGCTTGCGCACGAACCCCGACACGCTATGACTGCCATTTCCGGATGCAACCTCTCTTCCCCCGCCTGCCGCGGTCTGAAGCCCCGGCCCATTCTTTCCCAGCCTGACAATTCTGTGCGCACCATTGACATCATCGGACTTCCCGTCGCCGCGACCTCCTACCAGAAAGCCGTGGAGTGGATTCTGGAGCATGCCCGCCTTCGGAATGGGGCCTACGCGGTTGAAGCCGCCAACACGCACGTCGCGGCCCTCGCCCGGCACGATCCTGCTTTTGGAGACGCGATGCGCCGCTTTGACCTGATTTGCCCGGATGGAATGCCGCTGGTGTGGGCGGTCAATTCCCGGTTGGAGGCATCAGAAAAATTGCAGGACCGCGTCTACGGGCCGACTCTGATGCTGGAGACGCTTAAAGCCACCAACGGCAGATCCGGTGAATTCAAACACTTCCTGCTGGGGGGCAAACAGACCACCTTGGATCAGTTGACCCAATCCTTTGGGGAACAATTTCCCAACTGCTTCATTGCGGCCACCCACTCCCCTCCTTTTGGGAAATGGCCCGACGACGAATTCGAGCGCATTTGCCGCAAAATCCGGGATTCGGGAGCCAATCTGATCTGGGTCGGTCTCGGATGTCCCAAGCAGGAGTATTGGATTGCACAGCATAAAGACCGTCTGCCCCCGG
Organism: uncultured bacterium; assembly: GCA_903936775.1. GTDB lineage: Bacteria > Verrucomicrobiota > Verrucomicrobiia > Verrucomicrobiales > V1-33 > CAIZWU01. The sequence goes on from CAIZWU010000074.1 coordinate 4,838, forward strand.
GCGTTTATTTCGGGATTGGAGCGGCCTTCGCCTTCCATGCCGGGGAAGTGTCCCAGGCCCCGGCCCTGCTGCAGCGGATTGGCTGCGAATGGGCCTACCGTTTGGCCATGGAACCCCGTCGGCTTTTCAAACGCTATTTTACCTACAATCCACTTTTCCTGTACTATCTGGTGCGCGACCGGATGTGCCAATAAGGACAGCCTCCGGGGTTTATCCAGCCCCGGCCCTACCCGGTTTGGCGCTGGAAAATTGAACGGGAACCACCTCCGGAATCACCAACGGAGGCGAGGCAGAGGTTTTCATTTCAGCGAGGGCCTCGGAGGCGAGGGGAGCCTGGATCAGCGAAAAATGAATGGGAAATCCTCAGAAGCGTCAGCTGGCCATGGTCCCGTGGATAGTCCACCGCAAGGCTCCGGTTCCCGCTTTCCCTCCGGAAAAACCGGTCCCTTCGTGGGATATGCGGAATCTTTGGCATTCCATCTCAACGATCAGCCTGCAGCTGCGGGACCAGCTTGCCCGCGTGCCGGGGATGCGCCTGCTCTGGCGGTTTATCGATGCCTTCAGTGACTCGTGGTCGGATGACCGCCTGCCCCGCCAGAGCGCGGCGATTGCCTATTTTGCGCTTTTCTCGATGGCTCCCCTGCTGTGGCTTGCCACCGGGATCATCAGTCAAATCCTGGGCCAACAGGCGGTGACCGGGGAATTGCATAATCAACTTTCCGGATTCATGGGTAGCCAGGCGGCCAACTCGCTGGAATCGCTCGTCAGGGATGTCAAACCTTCCCGGGGGGCCAACACCACCACCGCAGCCATCATCGGGGGGGCGACCCTGATCTATGGAGCCACCGGGGTATTTGTGGAGCTCAAGGACTCCCTGAATCTCATCTGGGGCCTGCGGCGGCGGGAAGGCCGCAGTATAGTGCTCTTTCTCAAGGACCGGCTGCTGTCTTTCGCCATGGTGCTCATCAGTGGAGCCCTGCTGATGGCTTCGGTGCTGGTCTCCGGCGTGTTTGCTTTTATCAAAGGCTGGGTCTCTGCGGAAATTGCGGTGCCGGTCGAAGCCTGGTCCCTCATTACTTTTGTGGTGGCCTTCGCCATCGAGACCCTCCTGTTCGCGATCATTTTCAAAGTCCTGCCCGATCTGAAGTTTCCCTGGCGGGACGTCTGGATGGGGGCGCTGGTTACGGCCATGTTATTCGAAGCCGGGAAATTCGGCCTCGGCTGGTATCTGGGCCGCACCACTACGCTCAGCGGGTTCGGGGCCGCCGGCTCGGTCGTCCTGCTCCTGATCTGGGTGTATTATTCCTCATTGATTGTCCTGACCGGTGCCGAATTCATCGAAATCACGCAACGCCTGCGCGGCACCCCCCATGGCCGCAAGCCTTCCCTCGCCGACGACGGGAAGGAGGAGGAAACCAACATCGAACGCATCGACGGGCTTTCCAGCTAGGCTCCCTAGCGGTAAAGCGCCGTGACCGGTTCCCGGGTCAGGATGTTGTATTGGCGGATGGCGGTGTCCCACCAGGCCGACAGGCCATCGCCGGAACCGGACCACAGATCGTAGTGGAGGCGCAGCATGACATCGGGGTCATACATCACGGCACTGAGTTCGCGTTTATTGAGCGCGTCCGGACCTTCCTTCACCAGACGGCGGCGGAGCGCATCGAGATAGTCGCGGCTCTCTGGAGTGACCCGTTGGCGCTGGCGCAGCAGGCTGACATGGAGGGCGTTGACGTAAGGATCGAGCAGGGACTGGAGCAGGCCATAATTTTTAGCCAGTTGCGGGATCGGGGCCTCCCGGACGTGGGCCCGCTGGAGGTTTTCCTGAAGCTGGCTGAGCACCCGCGGGGGATGCAATTCCTCCTTGGTGGCGAACAGGCCCCGGCTTTTGCCGCTGCGGGTGCCTGCGGTAAAAATACTGAAGGGAATGGCGAGGGCGATACCGAAAAGGACCGGGCTGATCCACAGAAAAAAAGTAGGGTTGATCCAGAGGGCGAAGGCGGCCCAGATCAGGGCGAAGGCACTGACCCCGGCAAAGGTCAGGATACTTTCCTCCCAGTCCACTGCATCGTCACCGGAGCGGCGCTGACTGGCCCATTTCACCCCGCGCCCCAGCACGGTGAAGATGACAAATTTGCTGTGAAACAACATCAGGATGGGAGCGAGGATGGAGAAGAACACGGTATCGCTGAGACAGGACCAGAAGACCGCTTTTTTACTGTGGAAGTCCTTCGCGATATCCTTCCGGGTGAGTTGACGGAAAAGGATCAGGCCCTTCGGCACAAAAAGAAGACCGATGGTGATGACCAGCAATAACAAGCCCGCCTTCTGCCCGGCGGCCACGGTGGATCCCGGGTGGTGCCGGTCCTGGGCAGCCAGCGCGGTGGCGCAGAGCAGGAAAATGAACCAGAGCGGCGAGGCCACGTAACTCAGGATGCCGTGGAAGAAATTCAGCCGGGCGAGCGGCGCCCAGCCTTTGGCGAAGAGCAGCCAGAAATGCTGCATGTTGCCCTGACACCAGCGGCGGTCGCGCTTCAGGGTATCGATGATGGTGGGTGGGCCTTCCTCGTAACTGCCCTCGTGCACCGGCAGGAGCCAGACTTGGTAACCCGCCTTGGTCATGAGGGCGCTTTCCACGAAATCGTGGCTGAGAATATGTCCGCCGAAAGGTTCGCGGCCGGGCAATTCCGGCAGGCCGCAGGACTCGATGAACGGGGCCAGCCGGATGATAGCATTGTGGCCCCAGAAGGTGGCATCCCCGAGAGCAAGGTAGTTCAATCCGGCCATGAAAGGCTCGCCATACGCGGCATGGGCGAACTGCATGACCCGGCCGAAGAGGGTACCCGCACCGAAGACCCGCGGAGCGGTCTGGAGGATACCGATGTTCGGATGTTTCTCCATGATGCGCACCATGTTGGCCAGCAGGTCGCCGGACATGACGGAGTCGGCATCGAGGGCGTGGAGGTAGCGGTAGCGTTTGCCCCAGCGGCGGCAGAAGTCGGAGACATTTCCGGACTTCCGGTTGATGGGTTTGCGGCGTTTCCGGTAGAAGATGCGGCCGAATCCATCAAGCTGGCGGCACAGTTCCAGCCAGGCCAGTTCCTCCTCGACCCATTTGTTGGGGTTGTCGGAATCGGAGAGGACGAAAAAATCGAAGTGCTCCAACTGGCCGGTTTTTTCCAGCGAGAGATACATCACCCGCAGGCCTTCGAAGACGCAGGAGACGTCCTCGTTATAGATCGGCATGATGATGGCTGTGGAGGCCCCGATTTCGGAGCACTGTTCGTTTTCCGTCAGGGACCGGGAGAGATCGAAGGGGTCTTTTTTATCCCGCATCAGCAGATACAGTCCAATCATGGCCGTCCAGAATCCGACCGACAGTTGGTAGAACAGAGGGGTGAATACCCCCAGCATGATGACATCGATGACATTGAAGCCATTCCGACCAAGGGAAACAGCGAGCAGCCAGACGCCCGCCATGAGGGTGATCCCGACTACGGCAAAGAAGGTGGAGCGGCGCTTCCGGATCGCCGCGGCCGTGTAGCCGGGAATATTCGACGGCGGAGGCAGGCAGGACACGGGAGAGGTGACGCGGGAAGCGGGATCGGTATTCATCCTTCTACAAAAATAACAACACTAGCGGGTAACGGTCCAGAGTCCCCACGTCGCCAGAGCAGCGGCGACGGCAAGGATCGTATAACGGGCCCAGGGGTGGCGGCCGAAGAAGCCGCTGGTTTCCTCGGCGATGTCCGGGAGGGCACCGAGGTCAATGGGACGCGGCACCATGCTGGAGACCGCGAGATCCGGTCCGCTTTGCTGGATGGGCGCGCGCATGGCGGCGAGCATTTCCAAGGGCGCGTCCGAGCTGTTCAGAAAAAAATCGGGATATTCATTCGGGCCATCACAAAGCAGGAACGCGAGCCGGCCATTGGCGTCGAGCCGGCCTTCCGGAACATTGAGGTCGCCGATGATACCCCGCAGCCAGTCACGGTGCATCCGGCGGGCTTCGTGGATGGCCACTGCGGTAGGGGATTGCTCGGGATGTTTCCCGTGGGTGACCGCCGCCCGTTTCAGCGTTTCCAGAATCAGCCAGGTGCGGTGGAGGCGGCTGTGGATGCGGTGGGCACGGAAATAGTCCGCGAGACGGGCATAAGCGTCGTTCCATTCGGCATCGTTGCCAGTGGGCGGGGAAAAGTCGATCTGCAGTTGATCCATCGGAGCTCGGTCTTGTTTGGCAGGTAGTGCGGATTACGCAGGGCGCAAGGGGAGCACGTCGGGGAAGTGACAAATCTCCGGCGGACAGCCAGGCCGGCGGCGGCGGGCGTGGGGGCCAAACCGCCGATTGACCCCGCCGGACAGCGCGGCTACCGCCCACCTAGGGATGATAAATGAATTGCTGATCATAACAGGAACGGCTGCCGGCGGGTATGCCTTGCGCACGTTTGAACATCCCTTGCTGCGGAAGGGAGGCGCCCTTCTTTATTTGGTGGCTACTTATTTCGCCGGGTGGCTGCTGACCGGCTCGCACGCGGCAGGGGCGGCGGCGGTGGGCGGATGGTTTCTGCTGCCCTGGGTGGAAATCGTCCTGCGTGTCCGGAAAATGAGGCTGCCCCTGACCCGCAGTCTGCGCCACCGTCATCCCCCGAACCGCCAGGATTTCCCTCATCTTGGGGAACTCACCGAAGAATTGGAGTCCGAAGGATTTGATCAGACCGATGACACCGGACTCGATTGGGAAGAAATGCGGCAATTCCTCCGCGTCTGCTACCATGCCCCTTCGCTTACCCAGGCGGTGATCCACTTGCACCAGCAGTCGAATCTCAGCGTGGTCTTTGTCAGCATCACCTGCCGCACCCGGGATGGGCGGGTGGTCACCACCTCGAACTATCCCTTTTCCCAGACCATGCAGTCGGCTCCCCATGTGATCCTGCACCGCGTTCCCACGGCGGACTCGTTTGCGGAACTCCTCGCCGAGCACCGGTCCCTGCTGGCGCTGCTGGGCATCAGCGAAACCGACCTCACCAGTCCCGGCGCGGACGGCCTCGCTAAACAGTTGGAGGCCGATCTGGACTCCCAGGTGCAGCATAACCTGGGACGGGGCCTGATTGTGGAATCAGGGGACGGCACCTTCCGATATTCCTGGCGCGGTTGTTTCTACCTCTGGGGGCAATTCCTGAAGGACATGGTGCGTTTTGCCTGATGCATCCCATGCCTGACCTGCCCTCCTCTGCCCCGCCGCATCGTGCATGGCGACGCTGGATTCCCAGCCCCGGCACCGCAACACTGCTCGCCGTCCTGACGGTACTCGTCTGGACGCTCCGCAGTGCGATGGTGACCTCCAAGGCCTTGGTCAAAGCGAAGGAGCACTGGGCTGCAGCGCGCGAAGGCACGTCGGGCGCCCCCTTCAAATGGGAGGACGCGGCAGTGCTGGGCACCCACTGGTCCACCCTCGCGGCGCTGGTCGGGTTGATCGCGGCCCTGCTCACCTTGCGCTGGTGGCATCCTCCAGCTTCCCCGGCCACCTTGCCGGCCACACCCGCTCCGCGTGCCTCCCGCTGGTTTCTCCCGGCATTGGTGGGGATCGTCCTGCTGGGTGGAGCCCTGCGGGTGCCTCTCGCCACCGGCAGCCTGTGGTGGGACGAACTTTGGAATGTCAAATACGCCACGGTGGGCGAATGGCGGCAGGAGGCTGGCAATCCCGATGAAGTCCGCTTCCTGCCCACCTCCTGGACCCGGGCCGCCTGGTATTATAACAAACCCACCAACCATCCAGTTTTCACCCTTCCTTCCAAGGCCGCCCATGAAGTCTGGCGCACCCTGACCCGCCCGGAAAACCCCGGAGCTTTCAACGAACTGGTACTGCGCCTTCCGGTGCTGCTGGGTGGATTGTCCGCCATGGTCCTGACGGCTCTATTGGCGCGCCGGCTGGCCGGGGAGCGTGCCGGAATCATTGCCGCCCTCCTGATGGCCCTGCATCCGTGGCTGATCCGCTATGGAGTGGATGCCCGCAGTTACGGCCTCGCAGTGGCCTTCATGGCCGCCGCTCTCTTTTCCCTGGAGCGGGCCACTTCAGAGGACGTCCGGCACCCCGGGGCATGGTGGTGGGCCTTCGGGGCGTGCCAGTTCCTGCTGATGTGGTCGCATGTCCTGGCCCACCTCGCCGTCTGCGCGGGTCTTTTCGGGGCTGCGGTCTGGCTGATCCTCCGGCGCGGCGGGGAGGGCAAAGCCCGTCAACTGGCCCGCCTCGTGATCATCAATGCGGTCGCCGCCGCTCTCCTGCTGGTGGCATTCCTGCCCAATCTGCTGCAGGCAGCCACCTGGGGGGAACGCAATGATGACGGCAATCTCCTCACAGCGGGCTACCTCCTGCGCACTCTGACCCAGGCCGCCGCCGGCATGGAACCGCCCCCGGCGTCAGGAGGAATCTCCCCGGAGTGGGCGGGAATGCTCTTCTGCATCATGGCCGGGGCGGCAATGGCCGTGATCGGGGGCATGGTCCTGCTGAAACAGAGATCCGGAGCCGCGGTGATTCTGTTGGCCACTCTCGGGGCCACCCTGCTTTTTCTGGTGGTGGTGCACCTGAGCGGTTTCTACTTTTATCACCGTTTCATCATCACGGTCATCATTCCCCTCGTGGTGCTGGTGGCGACCGGCTTGAGCAGGCTGCCGGGCCCGGTCCTGCCGGCGGCCGCCCTGCTGGGTTTTGCCAGCCTCACCTTTCCCCAGACCCGGCTGCTGCTGACCCGCAGCTACGCGCCTTTCCGTGAAACAGCCGCCGACCTGCGGGCGGAAGCGGCCCACCATCCAGGGAAGGTCATCCCAGTGGGTTATGGCCTCGGCTCCCATGTCATGCAGTGTTATTATCCGGAACTACGGGATATCCGCGGCAATGCCGCGCCGGCTTTGCAGAAACTGATTGATCAGGCGCGGCTGGAAAACCGCCCACTGCTGGTGGCCCTGGGCTACGAAGGCATCAACCGTTTGAATCTTCCTGACGGATTCAAGCTCCTGGATGATCCCGCGCTGTTTGAAAAAATCAGTACCCGGCATGGGCTCGAACCGGAGTTCACCTTCAACCTGCTCCGCCTGAAATCTGCGGTGCCGTGAGGGCCGCAGCACAGCCCGTTCCAGCGCCCCTGTGGCTTCACGAAAATCCGGAACGGAATTCGCTTCCCGCCCGTTGTTCCCGCCCGTTATATAAGGATCGTAATTTCCCTTTGGAATATTCCATTCTCCCGCATGGCCCTTTGTCGTTCCGCTCTTCTCTGCCTCCTGTTGCCGCTCGCGGCGCCGGCCGCTCCGGTCTCGTTCAACCGCGACATCCGGCCCCTCATGTCGAACACCTGCTTCCATTGCCACGGGCCGGATGCCAGCCACCGCAAAGCCAAACTGCGGCTCGACGTCCGGGAGGAAGCACTCCTGCCCGGCAAGTCAGGAGCCCGGGCCATCGTCCCCGGCAAACCCGATGAAAGCGAAATCCTGAAGCGCATTTTTTCCACCGATGACGATGAATTGATGCCCCCGCCCGAGGAGCACAAACCCTTCACCCCGGAGCAGAAGGAAACCTTCCGCCGCTGGGTGGCGGAAGGCGCGGTCTATGAGCCCCACTGGGCCTATACCCCATTGATCCGCCCCTCCCCGCCCGCGGTGCAGGATGCCGCGTGGCCGGAAAATGACATCGACCGTTTCGTCCGGGCCCAGCAGGAAAAACAGGGACTGACGCCTTCTCCGGAAGCCGACCGCCGGACCCTGCTGCGCCGCCTCAGCCTCGACCTCACCGGCCTGCCTCCCGCACCTTCCGAAGTGGAGGCCTTTGTGAACGACCAGCGCCCAGATGCCTGGAACCGCCAGGTGGACCGGCTGCTGGCCTCCCCTCATTATGGCGAGCGCATGGCGGTAGCCTGGCTGGATGTGGTCCGCTTCAGCGATACCGTGGGGTATCACGGCGACCAGAACCAACGCATTTTCCCCTACCGTGATTATGTGATCGACGCCTACAATAACAACAAGCCGTTCGATCAATTCACCCGGGAGCAACTCGCCGGCGATCTCCTGCCCAATCCCACCGGGGAGCAGCTTATCGCCACCGGTTTCAACCGCTTGAACATGGTCACCCGCGAAGGCGGCGCGCAGCCAGGCGAATATCTCGCCAAGTATGGGGCGGACCGGACCCGGGTGGTCGGCACCGCCTGGCTGGGCTCCACTTTTGGCTGTGCGGAATGCCATGATCACAAGTTCGACCCCATTTCTGCCAAGGATTTCTACTCCCTTCAGGCCTTCTTCGCCGACGTCAAACAATGGGGGGTTTATTCCGAATATCAATACACCCCCAATCCCGAACTGCGCGGCTATAGCAACGACCACCCCTTCCCTCCCGAGATCGAGGTGGAGAACCGCTGGCTGCTCGACAAAGCGGCGCGCACGGCCGCCGGGCAACGCATCCGTATCGCCGAAGCTGCCGCGCAACGTGCCATCAATCCCGCCGCCACCGCTGCATTCCAGACCTGGCTGGCGGCCAGCCAAACCTTCAGCCGCCAGCATCCCGCCGGCTGGGTTTCCGCAGTCCCGCAAATCACGCTCACAACCGCCCGGACGCCCCGCCCCAAAGCCGCCGCCAAGCCTGCCGCGGCCGCCTCTGACGCCCCACCACCCACCGTGTCCGAAGATTTCACCATCGTGCTCCCGCCGGGCCAGGCAGACGACATCATGCTGACCCTCCAACCTGGAGCAGGCACCGTGGCCGCCCTGCAGCTCGAAATCCTCCCCGCGCCGGATCAGGACCGCTTTTCGGGCACCGTGAACCTGACGGCAAATCTCCAGCGGCAGGGCACCGCTCCGCCGGAGCCCATCCGCTTCCGCTTCGCCGATTCCGCCACCAAAGCCGAGCGTTACGACAACGGCTTCCCCATTCCCGGCATCATGTCAGGATGGAAGCTGGCCGGCGTCCCCGCCTCCGCCCGTCCCACTGGCGTCTGGCTGCCGGAACGCCCGCTGACCCTGGCTGCGGGGGACACCTTGACCCTTTCGCTCAAGGCCTTGCCGTTCCGCAGTCTGCGCGTTTCGTGGTCGCCTTTTGCCGCGCCCGTGCCCGCCGAATCCGCGGCCTGGCTGACGAATTTGGCCAGCGCCCTGGCTGACCCGCAGGGCGCCCATCTCGCCCAGGTCAATGAAGCCTGGCTGACCAGCACGGCAGCGGATGCCGCCGCCTATGCCGACTACCAGCTTCTGGCCGGCCAGCGCCGCGGGTATGCCGAAGGCCGCACCAAAACCCTCGTCACCCAGGCCATGGCCCCACTCACCGTGCGGATCCTCCCGCGGGGGAATTGGCAGGACGGGACCGGAGAAATCACTCCGCCCGCCACCCCTCATTTCCTCCCAGGTCCCAAACCGGCCGAAGGCCAGCGCCTTACCCGGCTGGATCTCGCCAATTGGATTGTCTCACCGGAAAACCCCCTAACCGCCCGCACGGTAATGAACCGCCTGTGGAAACAACTCTTCGGTACCGGCCTGTCCGCGGTAGTGGATGACCTCGGCGCCCAGGGTGAACCGCCCTCCCACCCCGAACTGTTGGATTGGCTCGCCGCGGAATTCCGCGACAGTGGCTGGAACACCAAACTCCTGATCCGCCTGCTGGTCACCTCAAAGACCTACCGCCAGCACTCCAGCCAGCGGATGGAATACAAGGATTCAGACCCGGCCAACCGCCTGCTCGCCTCTCAAAACCCGCGCCGCCTCGAAGCAGAGTTCGTGCGTGACAATGCCCTCTCCATCGCCGGCCTGCTGAACCCGGAAATCGGGGGCCCCAGCATCAAGCCACCGCAACCGCCCGGCTACTACGCGAATCTCCAGTTCCCTGACCGTGACTACCGGGCCAACGACGACGGCGGACAATGGCGGCGCGGGGTTTACATGCACTGGCAGCGCACCTTCCTGCACCCCATGCTGGCGAATTTCGATGCCCCCATGCGGGATGAATGCGCCGCCTCCCGCATGGTTTCGAACACCCCCCAGCAGGCCCTCACTTTACTGAACGACCCCACCTTTGCGGAAGCCGCCCGCGTTTTTGCCCAGCGCCTCCTGACAACCCCTGCCCCGGACGATCCCGCCCGCCTCCGGCACGCCTGGCAACTGGCCCTCGCCCGTTCGCCCGAACCGGCCGAACTGGACTCCATCCTGACTTATCTAAAAACGCAGCGCGACATCTTCACCAAAACCCCGGCAGACGCCGCGAAGGTCATCCAGGCCGGCTCCGCGACCGGGGCACCCAGTGTCGCCCCCGCCGAACTGGCCGCGTGGACAGCCACCTGCCGGGTCATCCTGAACCTTCACGAAACCATCACACGTTTCTAATCCATCCCTGCTTTTGCCATGAAGACGTTTCCCGACTTCGACACCTTTACCCGCAGCGTCAACCGCCGCGCCTTCCTCACGCAATCCGCCTACGGGCTCGGCGGACTGGCCCTCGCTTCGCTGATGGGTCAAGCTCCGGCGGCCACCGACACCGGGACGCCGAGGGGGGCTTTGAAAACCCTCCACTACGCGCCGAAGGCCAAACGGGTGATCCACCTCTGCATGGCGGGCGGCCCCTCCCATCTGGAGACCTTTGACTGGAAACCCGAACTGCGCCGCCTCCATGACCAGCCGTTCCCGGAATCGTTCACCAAAGGCCAGCAACTTGCCCAGCTCCAGGGCGCGACGCTGAAGGCCCGCGGACCCTTTGTTGATTTCCAAAAACACGGGAAAACCGGCATCGAGATCTCCAGCCTCTTCCCGCACCTTGCCGGACTCGCGGATGAGCTGTGTGTGATCCGCTCCATGCAGACCGAGCAGATCAATCATGACACCGCCCACGCCTTCATGAATACCGGGTCCATCATCAAGGGCCGCCCCAGCATGGGATCGTGGCTGCTTTATGGACTCGGCGCGGAAACGGAGGATCTGCCAGGATTCGTGGTGCTGGTTTCCCAGGGGAAAAGCGGAGCCCAGCCCGTCTCCGCCCGCCAATGGTCGAGCGGGGTGCTACCCAGCAAGTTCCAAGGCATTCAATTCCAATCCAAGGGCGACCCGGTGCACTACCTCGGCAGTCCTGACGGATTTTGCCAGAGCACCCAACGGCAGGTGGTGGAGGAAGTGAACCGCCTCAATGGCCTGCTCGCCGGGCGGCAGATCGACCCGGAGATCCAGACGCGCATCTCACAATATGAGATGGCCTTCCGCATGCAGTCCTCCGTCCCCGAACTCACCGACATGAGTCAGGAACCCGCCAGTATTCTGGAACAATACGGCATCAAACAGCCCGGCGATGGCAGCTTCGCCTCCAATTGCCTTCAAGCGCGCCGCATGGCCGAGCGCGGCGTCCGCATGATCCAGCTCTATCACCGCGCCTGGGACCACCACGGCGGCATCGAAGACGGCATGAGGGATGCCGCCGCCGCCACCGACCAAGCCAGCGCCGCCCTCCTCAGCGACCTGAAACAACGAGGCATGCTCGACGATACCCTCGTCCTCTGGGGCGGCGAATTCGGCCGCACCCCCATGGGCCAAGGCACCGGACGCGACCACCACATCCTAGCCTTCAGTGTCGCCATGGCCGGCGGCGGCGTGAAGCCGGGCACTTACGGCAGCACCGATGAACTGGGCTACCGTGCCATCGATAACATCGTTAATGTGCACGACCTCCACGCCACCATGCTCAAGCTCCTCGGCATCGACCACAAACGCCTCAATGTGAAGTTCCAAGGCCTCGACGTCCGCCTCACCGGCGTCGCGGGCAACCCCGTGGATGCCATCATCGCTTGAGGAACCCCACCACTCCCGCTTCCGCCCAGCCATGAAATCCATTTTCCTTCTCCTCTCTTCCCTGCTGCTGTTGGCCCCTGCCAAAGCTGAGGTCCCCTCCACTGGATTGCTGAAATCCGAATTCATTTACGAGACCGCCCCTTTCCCGTCCTGCCACGCTTCAACCTTGGCCGAACCCTCCGGCGGAGGCCTCATCGCCGCCTGGTTCGGAGGCACCGCCGAGAAAAATCCTGACGTGGGCATCTGGGTGGCACGCCTTGATCATGGAAAATGGACCCCGCCAGTCGAAGTCGCCACTGGTCTTCAAACCAACGGCAAACGGCTGCCCTGCTGGAATCCCGTGCTGTTTCAGCCGAAGACCGGACCCCTGATGTTATTTTACAAAGTCGGCCCCACCCCGGACACCTGGTGGGGGATGTTGCGTCAGTCGGATGACGCCGGGAAAACCTGGAGCGACGCCCGCCGGCTGCCAGAAGGGATTCTTGGCCCCATCAAAAACAAACCGGTGCAGCTGCCCAATGGCGACATCCTTTCCCCCACCAGTTCGGAGCACGATGGGTGGCGGGTGCATTTCGAGCGGAGCAGCGACGGTGGGAAGACGTGGCTGGCGACAGCTCCCGTCAATGATGGCAAAAAGATCGGCGCCATCCAGCCCAGTCTGCTTTTTCCGGGGGGCGACCAACTCCTCGCCATGGGACGCACCGAACAGGGGAAAGTTTTCCAAATCACTTCGCCTGACGCCGGCCAGTCCTGGGCACCGTTGACATTGTCGGAGCTCCCGAACCCCAGTTCCGGCACCGATGCCGTGACGCTGCGGGACGGGCGCCACCTGATCATTTACAACCACACCGCCAGAGGCCGCAGCCCACTGAATCTCGCCGTCAGTCAGGATGGCCGCACCTGGCAGGCCGCCCTCGTGCTTGAAAATGAGCCCCGGGCCGAGTTCAGTTACCCCGCCATCATTCAGACCAGCGATGGCATGGTGCATATTTCCTACACATGGAAGCGCCAGAAAGTGAAGCATGCCGTGATAGATCCCTCCAAGCTCACGCTGCAGCCGATCGTGGACGGCCAATGGCCCCGGTAAGAAGTCAGACCAATCCACTCCGACGCCGCTGGACCCCGGGATTACCTTCAGGACGTCCCGAGGCAATCCTGCGGTGATTTGAAGCGGTGAAATCCGGTCCGGCACCCCAAAATCCTCCGTAAAAAGCCTGACGGCCCCTCAAATTTAATATAAACTTGCGTAATTACCATACAGGTTGTAATTTTCATGAATGATTGACCGGATCTATTCTGCTTTTGCCGATGTTATATCCCGCTTGGCTGGCGGGCTGGCGGCGGCCTTGATCCTGCTCGGACCTACCGTGTCCGGACTGGCCGTCGACGCCACCAGCTATCCCGTCACCATGGCCTGGGATGCCAATCCCGAGCCCGATGTGATCGGTTACCGCCTCTATTATGGCATCACCCCCGGGACCTATCCGAATATCCTTGATACCGGGGGCGCCACCACGAAGACCATTTCCCCGATCGCGCCCGGAACCTATTACATGGTCGTCACCGCTTATAACACTGCGGGGCTGGAAAGCCTGCCCTCGGAGGAACTGCAGGTGGTGGTGGGCAGCGCCATCGATACCCAGAGTCCCGTGATTTCCGATCTCCCGGGGGAAATCGTCACCGTGCCGGACTCCCCGGGCGGCACCTCGGCGGTGGTT
>CAIZWU010000075.1 GCA_903936775.1 uncultured bacterium
GCACGGTGCTGCTGGCCACGCGTCTGGGATTTCCCGTGAGCACCACCCACGCCATCACCGGGGCCCTGGTGGGGGCTGGCCTGACCGCTGCTCCGGATGCGGTGAATTTTGCCAGGTTATGGGAAGGGTTTGCCAAACCGCTCCTGCTCAGCCCTCTGGTGGCGGTGGGCACCGGGGCCTTGCTTTTTGTAATCCTGCGGGCGCTGCGGCTGGCTCCGGCGCACCGCACCAAACCGCTGGATGGGCTCCATTTCGTCAGTTCCGGGGCGGTTAGCTTCGCCCGCGGGCTCAATGATACGCCGAAGATCGCCGCGCTGCTGCTGGTGGCCCCGGCCGTGGATATCCGGTGGGGGCTGGGGCTGGTGGGGGTGGCCATCGCGGTGGGGGGCCTGATGAAGGCCCACCGGGTGGCGATGACGATGTCGAGGAAGATCACGGGGATGAATCCCGGTGAGGGATTGGCGGCGAACTTGGCCACGGCGGTGCTGGTGACCAGTGCCAGCTTTCACGGGCTGCCGGTATCGACCACGCATGTCAGTGTGGGGGCCCTGGTGGGAATCGGCACGGTGACGCGGCAGGCCCATTGGAAGCCCGTGGGACAGATCGTGTTGTCATGGATCGTCACGCTGCCCTGCGGGGCTGCCCTGGCGGGGGTGGCTTATCTGATGGCCGACCGGATCACCTGAGGTGGTGCGGGCGCCGCCTTTATACATTCTTAACGCCTCCCGGGCCGGCGTTTACTGGCAGAGGGGCCTGCGGCGGCGAAGGTGGTGCCTCTCATGACAGATCATAACGCCCCAGACACGCCGGACCCGGAAGATCGAAGTAGCACTCACCCGCCGGTGGTGGGTGGAAAAGAGGACCCGCCGCCGGGTGGCCGCCGCGGGAACCACGGGCTGCACAAACTCTCCACGGCGACGCTCGTCATCGCGGCGCTGGGGGTGGTCTTCGGCGACATCGGGACGAGCCCGATTTATACACTGAAAGAATGCTTCAGTCCGGCCAGCCCCCATCACATAGCGGCCACCCATGGCAACATTCTGGGGGTGGTGTCACTGGTGCTGTGGGCGCTCATCCTGCTGATCTGTGTGAAGTATCTGGTCTATATCCTGCGGGCTGATAACAAAGGCGAGGGCGGAGTGCTGTCGCTGATGGTGCTGGCCGCGCACGGGATGACGGAGCAGGTGCGCCGCCGCGGGGTGATTATCATCCTGGGGTTGTCCGGGGCGGCCCTGTTGTTTGGCGATGGCATCATCACGCCGGCCATTTCGGTGCTGAGTGCCGTGGAGGGGCTGAAGGACGGCGGCCTGCTGGGGGAAGCCCCGGCGGAGGCCGGGGCGGCCTTGATCTGGGAGCAGCAACGGCAATGGCTCACCGTGGGCATCACCTCCGTGATCCTGATCGGGCTGTTCTCGGTGCAGTTCCTCGGCACCGCCCGGATGGGGCGTTTTTTTGGACCCGTGACGGGTTTGTGGTTTCTCTGCCTCGGAGTGCTGGGGGTTTCGCAACTCGGGCGGGGGACGGAGATTCTGGCCGCCTTCAATCCGGTGCATGCCTGGACTTTCCTGACACAGGGCGGACATGCCGCCTTTGTGATTCTGGGCAGCGTTTTTCTCGCGGTGACGGGGGGCGAGGCCTTGTATGCGGACATGGGGCATTTTGGCCGCGGGCCGATCCGGCGCGGGTGGTTTATGCTGGTGTTTCCGGCCCTGGCGCTGAACTACCTCGGGCAAGGTGCGCTGCTGCTGCATGAACCGGAGTCGGCGCGCGCGCCGTTCTTCCAGATGGCACCCCAGTGGGCTACCCTGCCGCTGGTGGTGCTGGCCACGGCGGCGACGGTGATTGCCTCCCAGGCGCTCATTACGGGGACGTATTCCCTCACTTTGAGCGCGGTGCAGTTGGGTTATCTGCCGCGCCTGAGCATCCGGCACACCTCGGAACATGCACGCGGGCAGATCTATATTCCGTTGGTGAACTGGTTGCTGATGCTGGCTTGCCTCGCCCTTGTGCTGGCCTTCCGCACCTCGTCGAATCTGGCCGCCGCCTATGGCGTGGCGGTCACCATGACCATGTTCATCACCACCGTGTTATTCTTCTTTGTGGCACGATACCTCTGGCACTGGCCGGTGCTGAAGGCCGGGCTGCTGTGCACCGTCTTCGGCCTGATCGAACTGGGCTTCCTCACCGCGAACCTGATGAAGTTCTTCCATGGCGGTTGGTTCCCGATCGTGGTGGGGGCGGTGATCTTCCTGCTGATGACCACCTGGGCGACCGGCCGCCGCCTCGTGCGCGCCCGGCTGGAGGTGTCGGCTGTTTCCCAGGAACTGCTGGTGGAAAGCCTGCGCCGCCGTCCTCCGGTGAGTGTGCCCGGCACCGCGATCTTCCTGACCAGTACCCGCGGGCGGTCCCCGGTGGCCCTGCTTCATAGCCTCAAACACTATGGAGCCATCCATCAACGTGTTATTTTTCTCACCCTGGAAGTGCAGGACGATCCCTGGGTGCCACCTGGCAAACGGGTGGAGGTGGAGGCGCTGGGTGACGGTTTCTGGCGGGTGACGGGCCGCTTTGGTTTCATGCAGAAGCCGCACGTGCCGCGCTTCCTGCGGCAGTGTGCGGCCTACGGGCTGGAGGTTGATCCTGACATGGCCACGTTCTTCATGGGCCGCGAAATCATCCTGCCCAGCGCCGAACCTGGCATGGCCCGCTGGCGTGAGCACCTCTTTGCCCTCGCCAGCCGGCTCGCCCAGCAGCCCGCGACTTATTTCCAGATTCCGGTGGGACGGGTGATCGAACTGGGCCAACAGGTGGAAATCTGAATGATGCCCCTGCCGATGAAACCAGAAGCCCGCAGCAAGCAGGAAGCCGCCTCCGCGGTCATGGTTGCCCAATACAGCGGGGCCTGCATGATCGTGCTGCTGCTGGCCACCCTCTGCTGGGGCCTGCTGCCGCACACCGGTTATCTTTTTTCCGCGCTGGTGTTCCTCATGGCCATCGTGCTCGCCGGGACCCGGTGGAATCGTGGACCAGTGATCCTCATGGCGGTGCTGTGCGCCCTCGTGTGGAATTTCATCTACATCCCGCCACGGTTCACCCTGCATATCGCCAGGCTGGAGGATGTGGTGATGTTCGTCCTGTTCTTTGTGGTGGCGCTCAGCATGGGGCATCTCATCGCGCGGCTGCGCGAGCGGGAGGAAGCGCTGGAGCGTCACCATCAGGAGCGTGAGGCCCTGCTGGCCGAAAAGCACCGCGCCGACCTACTGGCCGAGTCGGAGCGGCTGCACCGCACTCTGCTGGATAGTGTTTCCCATGAACTGAAAACCCCCATCGCCATCATCCGCACCGCGCTGGACGGGCTGGGTGAGGGCGATCCTTATGCTGCGGAGATCGCAACCGCCACGCGCCGGCTGCAGCGGATTGTGGACAGCTTCCTGGAAATGACTCGGGTGGAATCCGAGGCTCTGACACCGCGGCCGGACTGGTGCGAGATGGGGGATATCATGCACGCCGCCACCACGCCCCTGGAGCCCGAACTGCGCGGGCACCCGATTGAGTTGACCGGCACGGAGGAGATGCCGCTGCTCCGGGTGGACAGCCGGCTGCTGGCGCAGGCGCTGGGAAATGTGCTGCACAATGCCACCGTGCATGCCCCTCCCGGCAGTTCCATCGAAGTCCACGCCGCGCTGGCACAAAGTCAGGCAGGGCAGGGGGAATTGGAACTGCGCGTGCGCGACCACGGCCCGGGCCTGACGCCTGATGCCGCCCGGCACGTCTTCGATAAATTCTACCGTGCCCCGGAGGCTCCGGCGGGCGGAACGGGACTCGGCCTTGCCATCGCCCGCGGGCTGGTGCGCGCCTTGAAGGGCGACATGACCGCAGACAACCATCCGGAAGGCGGCGCCCTTTTCACGATAAGGCTGCCCGTCCAGATTCACCAGACCCCGCCATGAGCAAAGCTGTTATCATTGATGACGAAGCGCAAATCCGCCGCCTGCTGCGCATGGTGCTGGAGGCCCGCGGGTATGAAGTCAGCGAGGCGGCTGATGGCACCGCCGGGCTCCAGGAGATTGCGTTCCACCGGCCGGATGTGGTGCTGCTGGATCTCGGCCTGCCGGGGCTGGGTGGCATCGAGGTGCTGAAGCGCCTGCGCGAATGGAGTGAAGTGCCCGTGCTCATCCTGAGTGTGCGCGATCAGGAGGCGGTAAAAGTGGAGGCCTTGGAGCATGGGGCCGACGACTACGTGACCAAGCCGTTTGGCACCGCGGAGCTGTTGGCGCGCCTGACCGTGATCCAGCGCCGCCGCTTCACCCGCCAGAACCCTCACATTTCATCCGGCCCCCTGACGCTGGACCTGCTCCACCACGAAGCCACCCTCCACGGCGAAACCCTGAAACTCACCCCCATCGAGTTTTCCCTCCTGAAAGTCCTCGCCGAACACGCCGGACGCATCATCACCCAAAGCCAGATCATCCGGCAGATCTGGCCCACCCAGGCCTCCGATGCCAGCGAGGGCCTGCGGGTCCACATCAGCCACCTCCGCCGCAAATTGGGGCCCACCGGCCCGCGCCTCATCAACGAACCTGGCATCGGCTACCGGTTGGTGGAGGAGTGAGGGCCACGCGGGCTGCGCGGACCAGTGTTGCTGCCGGGTTGGGATAGGTCAGATGCCTCCTGTCCGCCTCGCGGGTAATTTCCGGCTGCCAAATCACCAGCACATGAAAACCACCCGAATCCTCCCCGCTGCTCTCTTCCTTCCCTCCTTTGCCACCGCGGATCCGTTGCCGGTAGGTGTGCTCAACTTCGCCCGCGCCGAGACTGATCGGTAGATGCGGAAA